>CAZDXM010000125.1:0-6255 GCA_964509535.1 uncultured Thermodesulfovibrio sp.
GATATCTGTAAAGTTCTTTTAAAACATCTTTCTGTCTTCTGAAAGTTTATCCCAGGAGAGTATTTTGATATTTTTTCCTTTAGATTTTTTAAATGAGGCAACGATTGCTTTTCGTTTAGATTTTTGATGAGGCAATTCGCACCTCTTGCAAAAGGAATATTTTTTATGATATTGTTTTTTTACTGCCGGTGTGGTGGAACGGCAGACGCGGCGGACTCAAAATTCGCTGGGAGCAATCCCGTGTGGGTTCAAATCCCACCACCGGCATAAAGAGGAGAATAAATGGAAGAATTTCTTGAGATTGTAGACGGACAGGGCAGTGTTATATCAATAGCTCCAAGAAGCGTTATTCATAGTAATCCTTCCCTGTTACACAGGGCTGTTCATATACTGGTTTTTAATTCAAAAGGTGAACTTCTGCTACAGAAAAGAAGTTATAGTAAAAAAATAGCACCTCAGAAATGGGACACATCTGTTGGAGGTCATGTAATGCCCGGAGAGGATATCCTGACAGCTGCAAAAAGAGAGATGCTTGAGGAACTTGGAATAGTAACAAATAGTCTCAGATTTCTATATACATACATTTATTCAGATGAATATGAAAGTGAGCTTGTATATACATACTGGACAACACATGACGGTCCTTTTGATTTTAACAGGTCAGAGATTGAGGAAATAGCTTTCTGGAAGATTGAAGATATAAAAAATTCAATAAACTTTGATTTCTTCAGTAATAACTTCAAACATGAGTTCTTCAGGTATCTTTCTACCTGCTTAAATATTCCAATATGGTTCAGATCATCTGAATTTCAGATGCAACCTTTAATGCCGGATATTCTAAAAAATCTCTAAGGCTGAGAAGAAATAAGAAATCTCATATTCTGCTGACTGAGGAGAGTCAGAGCCATGAACAGCATTTCTTTCCACAGTTTCTCCAAAATCTCTTCTTATCGTTCCTTCCTCTGCCTGTGCAGGATTTGTTGCTCCCATGATTTTTCTCACTTTTAATATAGCATTTTCTCCCTCTAAAACCATAACAACAATTGGTCCTTCAGACATAAAATCTGTCAGTGATTCATAAAAAGGCTTTTCTTTGTGAACAATATAAAAACCTTTTGCTTCATCCTTTGTCATTTTAATTCTTTTAAGGGCTGAAACCCTTAAGCCATTTTTCTCAAATCTTGAAATTATCTCTCCAATCAGGTTTTTCTTCACAGCATCGGGTTTAATTATAACAAGAGTTTTCTCAATCATATCCTGCCCTCCATCTTAAGAATTTTTATCATGTTTTTTACCTCTTCAGTGGAATTTTCAAATGCTCGTCTTTCTTCTTCTGTAAGTTCTATTTCAATTATTTTTTCAAGACCCTGTCTGCCAAGAACAACAGGAACACCATTGAATACATCCCTTGCACCATATTCACCATCAAGATAAACTGAACATGGTAAAAGCCTTTTTTCATCAAGAATTATCGCCCTTATCATCTCAAATGTAGACAGGGCAGGAGCATAATATGCTGAACCTGTTTTAAGAAGTGATACAATTTCTGCTCCACCTTCTCTTGTTCTTTTAACCAGGGAGTCAACTTTTTCTTTTAAAAGCAGTCTATTAAGAGGCACGCCCTTTACAGTTGTGAATCTTATAAGAGGAACCATGTAAAGTCCATGACCGCCAAGAACAACTGCTTCTATATCTCTTGGAGAAACTCCCAATTCCTTTGAGATAAAAATTTTGAACCTTGATGAATCAAGAATTCCGCCCATTCCGAGAACTCTTCTTCTTTCTGCTTCTGATACTATAAATGTCACATATGCCATAACATCCATAGGGTTTGTTACAACAATATATATTGCATCCGGGCATAAAGGTTTGAGTTTTTTTACAATTCCTCCAACAATTTCTGCATTAGCTATCAAAAGGTCTTTCCTTCTCATACCATGTTTTCTTGCCATTCCAGCAGTAATCACTATAATATCAGAACCTGCAAGATCCTGAAGGTTGTTTGTTCCATAAACATCTGATTTAACACCTGTAACAGCTGTGCTTTGAAGTATATCAAGCCCTTTACCCTGAGGCATTCCTTCTACAATATCATAAAGAACAATATCTGCAAGTCCGCTATTTGCAATAAAAAATGCAAGAGTGGCTCCAACATTTCCAGCACCTACAATTGCTACCTTGTTTCTCATTATAGCTCCATCTTTATTTTTTCTATATCATTCAAGGTTTCCACATTCAAAACCTTCACTTTAGGGTCAATTCTTTTTATAAGCCCTGAAAGAACCTTTCCTGGTCCGATCTCAACAAAAGTGTCAACTTCATTTGAAATCATATATTTAACGCAGTCATGCCATCTTACAGGATTGTAAAGCTGTCTGACAAAAGCATCAACTATTTCAGCTGAAGACCTCTTCTGAGAGGCATCTACATTACTTACAATTGGAATCTTTGCATCATTGAATTTGAATTCTTTCAAAAACTCCTCAAACTTTTCCGATGCTTCCTTCATAAGAGTGCAATGGGAAGGTATACTAACCTGAAGTATTACAACCTTTTTAGCACCATTTTGCTTTGCAATTTCTGAAGCCTCCTTAACTGCAAAAGCTTCTCCTGAAATAACAATCTGCCCGGGACAGTTAAAATTTGCAACATCAACATATCCTGATGCACTTTTACATATCTGTTTTACTTTATCTTCTTCAAGCCCTAAAATTGCAGCCATTGCACCTTTTCCTTCAGGTTGAGCCTGCTGCATGAGCTGTCCTCTTGTTCTTGTAATCTTTACTGCATCTGAAAATGAAAAAACCTCTGCACATAGTGCTGCTGTATATTCTCCAAGAGAATGTCCTGCCACATAATCTGGCTTCACAACTGCTAAAACTTCTCTGAGCAGTGCATAGGAAACAGTAAGAATGGCTGGCTGGGTATTTTCTGTTCTGTTTAGCTCAGTTTCAGGTCCATCCATGCAAAGCCTTGCAAGGTCAAAGCCAACAATTCTGCTTGCTGTTTCAAACACATCCTTAGCATGCTCAACAATATCCTTACCCATCCCAAGATACTGTGAACCCTGACCCGGAAAAACAAATGCTATCATTCTGAAACTCCCTCTTTAAGCTTTTTAATAATCAATGGAACAACTACCTTTAAATCTCCTACAATTCCATAGGTTGCAACATTAAATATCGGAGCGTTGGGATCCTTATTTATTGCAACAATTATATCAGAGGACTGCATACCCACAAGATGCTGCACAGCACCTGAAATTCCGCAAGCAATATAAAGTTTCGGGCATACTGTTTTACCTGTTTGACCTACCTGATGTGCATAAGGAATCCAGCCCTCATCAACTGCTGCACGGGAAGCTCCCACTGTACCTCCTAAAAGATTGGCAAGCTCCCACAGCATTTTAAAACCCTCCGGAGAACCAAGTCCTCTTCCACCTGAAACAATAACTTTAGCATCCTGAAGGTTAACTTTGGATAAACATGCATCCTCAATTCTTTCAAGGATTCTGACCCTGCCAGTTGGATTTAATGGTTCTATTTTTATTATCTCACCCTTTCTCTGAGCTATGTATTCTCCTCTCTTCATAACTCTTGGTCTTACTGTTGCAATCTGTGGTCTGCTTGTTGGTGAAAGAATCGTTGCCATTATATTTCCTCCAAAAGCAGGACGAATCTGAAGAAGATTTCCGGTTTCTCTGTCTATTTCAAGACCTGTGCAGTCAGCTGTTAAACCAACTTTTAATCGTGCTGCTACTCTTGGAATAAATGAACGACCTATGGCAGTTGCCCCAGCAAGAAGAATTTCAGGTTTATTTTCTTTAATGAGTCTGACCAATGTTTTAGAATAAAGCTCGTCATCAAGGGAGTCATACTGAGGTGCATCAGCATAATAAACCTTATCAGCACCCCATTTTATAAGTTCTTCCACCTCCTGAGACTTACCGAACAAAACTGCAGAAAGCTCTGTATTTAAACTATCTGCAAGCTTTCTTCCAATACCAAGCAACTCATAAACAACTGAGGCAATCCTGCCCTTTGACTGCTCTGCAAAACACCATACTCCTTTGAATTCCTCAGGCTTTATTTCCTCTTTTTCTCTTTCATCAATAATTGCTGACTCTGGGCAGGATTCAACACATGCTCCGCAGAGCGTGCATGCCTCTGTTATGAAGGCTTTATCATCCTTAATTATTATAGCTGAAAAAGGACATGCATTTACGCATGTTGTACAGCCAGTGCATTTTTCTATGTCAACTCTTATAAGCATCCCAGCCTCCTAAGTTCTTTAAGAAGTGTTTCAACCTGCTCCTCAGGTGTTCCTTTAAGTATCCTGCGTTCTCCTCTTTGAGGAGGAGCAAAAATATTTTTGACCATTGTTGGAGAACCTTTAAGTCCTATCTTATCTTCCTCCGCCCCAATATCATCAGCTGTCCATCTTGGTATATTTGCCCTTTTGGCAGCCATTTTGCCTCTTATTGATGGTGGTCTGGGATTGTTAAGTTCTTTTACAACAGTTATCAATGCTGGAAGGGAAATCCAGAGTTTTTCATAGCAATCATCCATCAGTCTTTCAACTATCATTTCTGATGCATTTATTTTTTCAATCTTTCTTACATAGGAAACATGGGGAATATTGAGAAATTCAGCCATCTCTGGACCAACCTGTGCTGTATCTCCATCAATTGCCTGCTTGCCGCAAATTATCAGGTCAAACCCGATTTTTTTGGCTGCCTGGCTCAGTGTGTAAGAAGTTGCCCAAGTATCAGCTCCTGCAAATCGCCTGTCAGTAAGTAAGATTGCATCATCTGCTCCCATTGATAGTGCTTCCCTTAAAACCTCTTCTGCCTGAGGCGGACCCATTGTAATAACTGTTACTCTACCTGAAGTTGCCTCCTTAATCTGAAGCGCTGCCTCAATTGCGTGAAGATCGTAGGGATTCATTATACTTGGAACACCTTCCCTTATGAGAGTATTCGTCTTCGGATCAATCCTTACCTCTGTAACATCAGGTACCTGTTTAACACAGACAATAATTTTCATCTTAACCTCCAACCTTATTTACAGACAAATTTAGAATTTGAAATCAAATTATACCTTACAATTTAAAACTCTTTCAAATTTGTTGATACTTTAAATAAATTTCAAGCATTCCTCTACACATTTTCTCTATAGTGTATTTGCTTGCAACCTTTTTTCTTCCCTGAATTCCAAAATCTTCTGCTTTCTGTCTGTTGGTAAGAAGCTCAATGATTCTTTCTGCCAGAGCTACCGAATCTTCTAAAGGAACAAGATATCCATTTATGCCATCATCAATTACTTCTCTAACTCCGTCAACATCTGAACCAATAACTGCCTTTTCCATTGCCATTGCTTCAATAATTGCTCCTCCAAGAGCTTCCTGAAGTGTTGGAAGAACAAATAAATCAATTGATTTTAAAATTTGCGGAACATCATCTCTATGCCCAAGCAGAATAACATTTTTTGTTAGCTTATACTCTTTGATTTTTTCTTCAATGTTTTTTCTCTGCGGTCCATCACCAACAAATACGAACACTGTTTCAGGAATCCTTTTTAATACATGAGGAATTGCCTCAATTAAAATGTGATGACCCTTTTTCTTTCTTAATACTGCAACAGTTCCTACCAAAGGGATGTCATTGTTTAAACCAAGTTCATTTTTGAGATTCCCTTTAACCTCTTTAGGATTAAATATACTTAAATCAATGCCTGTAGGTATTGCGAAGACCTTTTTTTCAGGAATGCCTTTATGAATGAGGTATTGTTTTACATATTCACTTGTTGTAACAACAATATCAGAAATGTATTTATAAGAAAAAGTAGATGTTATTGGCAGGGCAAGATGTCTTGTTCTTACAATCAGAGGATGTTTTTTTGAGAGTTTCCCTGCTATTCCTGCAATATAGGAGTCTTTTCCACTGTGAGTATTTATAATATCTATGTCTAATTTTTTGATTAGTTTCATGGTGTAATAAATTGCCTTAATGTCATAACTTTTTCTCATTGGGAATGTAAATACTTCTATGTTTGCTTGTTTAGCTTTCTTAGAAAGGATGCTTTCAGGTTGGCAAAGAATGTAAACAGAAGCGCCAAGCTTTTTAACTCCTAAAGCCTCCTTTAGTATTCTGTTTTCCTGCCCACCCCAGCCGGGTGATGATTCAGTATGAAGTATTTTAATGGACATTTACTGTGAAAACTCCTTAAGGAATTTTTCCACTGAATCAAAAACTTG
>CAZDXM010000126.1:0-12973 GCA_964509535.1 uncultured Thermodesulfovibrio sp.
ATATAACATAATATGGTTCTTTGTCTATTAAACAAACAAATGGTCCGAAAACTCCGTGTTTTCCTTTATTTTTAACCACTGGACTCATTGACAGATCAAATCCTATAAATTCATTCCTGTAAGGAAACACATCCATGATAGTGTTATCTTTATCAACCACTAAAAGATATTTGATGTAATGGCTTGCTGATAATAAAAAGCTTATTTTTTCTTTCTTTTTCTCTTCAGCTTCGGATGAAGACATCAAATTAACTATCTCATCTATATTCACATATATATTCGCAATTGCTCGTTGAAAATAAAATGAAAAAGTTTTGAAAGTTGTCTCATACTCATTCAATTTTTCTATTTCCATCTGTCTTTTAGTATAAATATGTATGGCAAAATTGATAAGAAAAAGCAATATAAAAGAAAAAAGGGCTAAAGCACCAAATATATAAAATACAAAAGGAAATGTTTTCTTCATTCCCTCACCCTTTTAAAATCTCCATTTTCAACCTTCACCACAAAAGGCTTTATCTGTCTGTCCCCAAATTTATTTATTATAATTTCTCCCTGAAGCCCCTCAAACCTGCCAGCCCTGATTATTGCATCTTTCATGTTCTGCCTTGTTGCACCATTTTCAATCGCTTTTTTAATTATCATTACAGATTCAAATCCTGTAATTGCTGCAATCTCAGGTTTATAACCAAACCTTTCAATAAACCTCTTTTTGAATCTTAAGTACATTTCTCCTCCGTATTCTTCATCAAAGGTATCAACAGTTAAAAAACCTTCAATTCTTTTTCCACCATTTTCTATAAGTCTCTGAAATTTTGCCCATGGAGAACTGAGAAGAAATATATCAGGCTTCAGAATTCTTAAATTCTGAGCGATCAAAGCAGTATTGTAAACATCTGTAATAAGCAAAACAGCATCAGGTGAGTAGCTTAATATTTTTTTTGATAAAACCCTGATATTTATATCTCCTTCCTTAAAGGGGAAAAGATAAAAATCAACATTCTTACCGAAATAATTAACAAAATTATCAGCAAAATCCTTTGTATAAAGAGGATTATCAATATCATAAACAATTGCAATCCTTTTTAAATTCATATTTTTATAAACATATTTTGCAAGTGCCTCAGCATCTTCCTTATTTGTAGGTCTGAGCCTTATCATATAGTCATCCAATCCGGCAAGCTCTGTTGATGTCGGAGTCGGTGCAATGACCAAAATTTTTCTTTCATTTATAAATGGAAGAATATTTTTTGCTGTTGTGCTTGTTGCAGGTCCTATAACTGCAATAACATTTTCTTTAAAGAGTTCTTCTAAATTAAGTTTTGTGCGTTCAGGATTGAATTTGTTATCCTTTATAATAAGTTTTAAAGGTATTCCGTTTATACCTCCCTCCTCATTTATCATCTGCACGGCAAGAAGAGCTCCGTCTCTGATTTCCCTTCCAAGATCAGGATATTTACCTGTAAGTGTTACTGCAAGACCGAGTTTTACTGGTTTTCTAATTTTTTCTGAGTCTTTCAGAGAAGACAAGAAATACCATGCAATTATTACAAGTACAAGTATTAGTCCTAAGAATATATAAATTATTTTACGTGCCATTATTCTGTCTTATAAGATATTTATAGGAAAGATAAATCATCAGAAGAATAACAGCAACTACTGCAAGAAAACCAGCAGCATGTTCCATATAAACTATACCCTTTTTAACATTTTCCAGGAATTTCCCACCAATGTATCCTGCTGTAACCATTACTGAAAGGACAACAGCAGAACCAAAGGAATCAATAATAATGAACTTTTTAATTGAAACTTTTGTAATTCCAGCAAGTAAAAAAACCTGCGTGCGAAAACCAACAAGCAACCTGCCAAGAAGCATTATAAGTGTGCTGTGTCTTCTGAATCTTTTTTCAATCAGCAAAAATTTTGCAGGAGAAATTATCTTTGAAAATCTCTGATTGTCAACAATCTTTCTGCCAAACTTTCTTCCTGCCCAGTAAAGTGTGAAATCAGATATTATCAATCCAGCATATGCAATTAACACTGCAGGAACTGTTTTGATTATTCCAAGAGATATCATCACTCCACATGCAATAAGTATTAAATCCTCAGGGAAAAGTGGAACACCGAGACCTCCGAGAATCAGTAAAAAAAATAAACCTGGATAAGAAAAGTTTTCTATAACAGTATAAGAATCCATCTTTAAATGAGCGGAGAGGCAGGGATTTGAACCCTGGGTGGAGCTTTTGGCCCCACAACCGCTTAGCAGGCGGCTGCCTTCGACCTGACTCGGCCACCTCTCCAGAAACTTTAGTATAATAGCATTGCTTAACTCAATCTTGCAAGATAACCACTTTTAAGCTGCTCCAGTATCCTTACAAATCTTTCAGAGTTTTTCTCAGCCTCCTCAGTAAGTCTCTTCACCTTTTCACTGTCTCCGGAGTTGTGGGCAATTATAATTTCTTTACCAATAATATGACATGCCTTATGAACTTCTTCAAACTCTGTAAATCCTGGCAAGTCTCTGAATTTCTTGCTCTCATCTCCATAATACCACTTACCTAGTCCACATGAACGATAATCACCTAAAAGCTCTGGGTCAAGTCTATCAATACCCTTTAAGTGGGCATGAACCCTAATCATGAGTCTTTCATGATCACCTTTGAAGATATCAAAAAGCATTTCCTGTGTTGTTTTTGTCTTTACTGTTGAAGCTGTGTGTCTGAGGTCAGAGGATATATGAAGAATTCTGTAGCTGTCTTTTACTATTGTTTCTGCAAGGCGTTCTATCTGAGATGCTATCTTTGCAGAATCTTCAATATTTCTTGTTACTTCTTCAGAGGCAGCAGACTGCTCCTCAATAGCTGTTGCTATCTGTGTTATCTGATCCTTAACCTTCACAACAGCTGATACAATCTCACCCAGAGATTTCCCTATGTTTTTTACAGCTTCTGTTACCTCTGTCACATCTGTAAGCTCTCTCTGCATTGATTGAGCTGTCTGAGTGGTTTCTTTCTGAATCATGTTAATCTTTCCTGATATCTCTTCAGTAGCTTTTATTGTTCTTTCAGCAAGCTTACGCACTTCATCAGCAACAACTGCAAACCCCCTGCCCTGCTCTCCAGCACGCGCTGCCTCAATTGCTGCATTAAGTGCAAGAAGATTTGTCTGGTCTGCTATGTCCTTTATAACTGTAACAATCTCTCCTATTTCTGAAGCACTTCTGTTAAGTCTGTTTACCATCTCACCGAGTTCATTTGTTGTTTGATATACAACATTTACTTTCTTAACTGCTTCCTCAGCCAGGTGCTCACCTTTTCTTGCTATTTCCATAGCTTCTGTTGCCGTTTCTGAGGCTCTGGAAGAATTATTTGCTATGTCTGTTATTGTCTGGGTCATCTCTTCAGAGGCTGTTGCAATCTGATTCGCCTGCTGAGACTGCTTTTTTGCACCCTCTATTGTGTCACTTATTACCCTGTTACAGCTATCCACTAACTCTGCAAGCTTTTGAGAGTATTCAAGAGATTTGTTTATAAGAGCTATAAATGTCTGTAAAACCTTATCTATACTGGACGCAAGCCTTCCAACAATATCAACCCTGTCTTTAAAACCTACATCTACTGTGAGGTCTCCTTCAGCGATCCTCTGTAATGTTTGAGCAAGAAGGTTAACAGGCTTGTGAGTAACAATGTAGGTTATGTAAACTACTACTGAAGCTGAGATAATACCTAAAAGACCTAAAACAGCAAAAACAATTTGAAAATTTCTTACTTCATTCATTATTTCCTCAGGAACTTCTTTAGCACCAAAGTGAACTGCTGCATCATAAGCAATTTTGTAAGTACCATAACCTGTAACAATAATCGTGGTTATAACTCCAAAAGCGATAGCTAAAGCCAGTGGTATAACCATCTTCCAGCGTAATCTTGTTTTTCTGTCAAGCTTCTTTAAAATCTCCATTTTACACCTCCAAAACTATACTTTGAATCTAAAAGTTATTATTTCTCCATCTTTAATCTCATACTGCTTTCCCTCCAGCCTTAAGAGACCTTTTTTTCTTGCCAAAGAAATATCACCATCCACACTGATAAACTCATTATACGAAATTACCTCTGCTCTGATAAATCCTCTCTGAATATCAGAATGGATTTTACCAGCTGCCTCAACTGCTTTTGTTCCTTTTTTTATACTCCATGCCCTGACCTCCTCAGATACAATTGTAAAAAAACTTATGCAGTTAAGAGTCTGATAAATTTTTTCTGTAATCTTTCTTGTTAAAGGCTCTTGTATTCCCATTGCAGAGGCAAAACTATTTATCACTTCCTCTGAAAGCTCACACAGTTCCATCTCAAGTAATCCGCATACTGTTAAAATACCAGTATCTTTAAATTTGTTTTCCTTAAATGAATACTCATCAGCATTTATTATAGATAAAGATGGTTTTAAACTTAAAAAGCTTAAATGCCTTATTTCTCTTAATATTTCTTCTGTCAAATTAAGCTCTCTCAGGGGTTTACCACCCTCAAGATATCCTCTTAAAAACTCAAGCACTTCCATCTCTTTTTCATTTATTTTCTGTCCTTTCTTTTTTTGCTCGATCATTTTTTCAATTCTTTTACTTACAAGCTCTAAATCACTGAGTATCATTTCATAGTCAATTTCATTTAAATCCCTCACAGGATCAACTGTTTCAAATCTGTAAGGAACAGATAAATCTTCAAAGCCTCTTAAAATATAGACCACTGCATCAGCATTCATCAGTTCTTTAAATATTTTGCTGTTATGAACTGAATTGTCTGTTAAACCTGCGGGATCAAGGCATTCTATACTTACTGGAGTTATTTTTTTTGGATTTACAAGCTCGCTTATTTTTTTAAGTCTCGGGTCATCAACATAAAAAACTCCTTTATGAACTGTTTCAGCTGGTGTGGGATATAAAGAAGTTTCAATCTTCTGATGGGTCAGTGCATTAAAAATAGTTGTTTTTCCAGAATTAAAAAAACCTGTAAGGGCAATCTTCATATTCTGCCTTCAATAAAGTTTCTAACCACAACCATAGCATGATGAATTCTCTGAAGTTTAACATTTCTTTTTCTAATAAGCAAGGGTTCATTGAATGGAAAAGGCTCTGCCCTTATCTGTCTTTCTTTTTTAATTAAAGCTTCTTGAAGTTTTTTCAGGTCTTTCTCATTAAATTTTTTAAGAAAAAGAGGATTTACAGTTATAAATCCTTCTGCAATATCAGAGGCAATTGCTGAGATGGATTTAGTCCTTTCCTCCATTTTTATTTGACCTTCTGTTTATAAACACAGAAACCCATATTCCAACCTCATAAAGTATAATCATAGGAACTGCCATAAGTGTCTGATTGAATGCGTCAGGAGTGGGTGTAATTATTGCTGCAACCACAAAAGCAAGAACAATTGCAAGCTTTCTGTATTTTCTTAAAGTCTCTGGAGTTATCAGTCCCATTCTTGTTGTAATCACGATAAGTATCGGTAACTCAAAAACAAATCCGAATGCAAGTAAAAATTTTAAAAGAAAATCTACATAAAGTCCCACAGAAAGCATTGGCATAAGAAAATCACCAACCTTGTAGGTGAGTAAAAAACCCATTGCAAATGGAAGAACTATTAGATAGCAGAAAACAACACCCATCAAAAAAAGCCCTGTTGCACTTAAAACAAAGGGAACTATATATCTCTTTTCATGTTGGTAAAGCCCTGGAGAGACGAACTTCCAGATCTGATAAAATATTATTGGAATTGTAAGAATAAATCCACTTACAAGCGCTATCTTCATGTTCATCCAGAATGCCTCTGCAGGCCCTAAAAATACAAGCTTTGTATTTTGAAGTTTTTGATCAGAAACAAAAACAAGCCCCTCTTTTAATGAAACCTTTGGAGTGTAATGAAGAGGAAAAAGTAAAAGTTTAAATATATGTTCAGAGTAGCTAAATGTAAATATGAAGGCTATTGCAAGGGCTACAAGACAGATAACAATTCTCTTTCTTAGTTCTGAAAGATGCTCTATTAAAGACATTTTCTGCTCTTCCATCCATTATTACTCCTTTTTTTCTATTTCTTCTCTTACAATATTTTCAATGTGTTTGTCCACCCTTAAATCTGAAATTGATGGAATATCTTTGAAAAGCTCATCTTTCAACTGTAAAGGGTTTTTAATATCTTCTTTCACATTATCAACTGTTTCTTTAACATCGTGAATCTCGCTTTCCATCTCAGATTTTGCACTCTGAAAAGCCTTTTTTATCTCATTCATTGTCCTTCCAAGAGCATAACCAAGCTCTGGAAGTCGTTTTGGACCAAATACTAAAAGGGCGACAATGAATATTACAATTAGTTCCTGAAATCCTAAATCAAACATAGTTTATTATACCATTAATCAGAATCTTCCACAATTTTTAGCTTTCTCTTTTCACCTGGCAGAATTATACTCACTCCAAACATAAACCTTATATCAGGAGTTCTATTTTTAATATCAAAACCAGTTGCAACAGTTGTATATGAAAAATCTGTTATCTTCACCCTGTAACCGAGCCTCCACTCAACAAGATCTATTTTATTTTTATCTATTGCTTTTCTGCCGATTATCTCCAAAAGAATCTTTGAATTGTAACCAACATTGAGTTCAGAGCCAAAATTAATATTCCATGTTTCCTTTAAGCCTTCCTTTTCAGGACGAAAATAAATCAGGTTTCCATGTGCTTTAACAGGTCCAAGTTTTTTTGTTACTATAAGACCTCCTCCAATGCCTCCTTCAGTGGAAAATGCTTCTTTACCAATATCTCCAGAAACATAAAGCATGTAGGCAAATGCTGGCAGATATGTTGTTTCATCTATTATTCTGTGTTTAAATCCAAAATTTAAATCTTCTGCACCGTTGTCAGTTAAAGAATTATGATATGAAAGATTGTAAGGAAGATTGGTTATTATCTCAACTTTGTCAGTCAATCCATAGGAAACATTCAAATTTAGCCTTTTAATATCAGGATCACTGGTAAATTCAAATCCCATGTCAATAGCTACTTGATTCTGCTTTGGAGAATCAGCTGAAAAAGTTGATATAACAGAGAATGGAGCTGTTGGAGAAAACCCCTTTCTGTCAAATGCTTGAGCCTGGCAGGTAAAGATCAAAAAACTAAAAAAAAATATAAAAACTATGAGCCTTTTCATTTAAAGAAAGAATATCAAAAAAAACAAAATCTGTCAAATAAACAATTATAATATAATTATGATAAAGCCAAGAATTGTATTAAGCAGATGTTTTTCTCATCCTGTAAGATACGATGGCACTCAGGTAATTGATGATTTTGTTGAAAAACTCAAGCCTTATATAGATTACATTGATTTCTGTCCGGAATTTGAAATAGGTCTGGGGGTGTTAAGGCTCAGAGTTATTGTCCTAAAGAATAATGATTCAAAAAAATTGATACAACCTGATACAGGCATTGATCTAACAGAAAAAATGCTAAATTATATTGAACAAACAATAAAAAAAATAAATGACATAGATGGATTTATTCTTAAGGCAAAATCTCCCTGTTGTGGGGTTGGTTCAACAAAACTTTATAGAAACACAGCAGTAATAGGTAAAACATATGGATTTTTTGCTGAAGGAATTAAAAAAAATTTTCCCTATCTGCCTCTGGAAGATGAGATAAGACTGAAAAATGAAGAAATAAAATGGCATTTTCTTACAAGAATATTTGCATTTTCAGAACTTAGAAATTTAATGAAAAATCGTGATGTAAAAAAACTGACCGAGTTTCACTCAAAATATAAGGATATTCTTATGAGCTATTCTCAAAAACATCTGAACCAACTTGGAAAGATTGTTGAAGATGAAAAAATTTCTGTTCAGGAAAAATTCTCTAAGTATGAAAAACTTTTTTATCAGGCATTAAGGAGAAAACCTTCAAAAAAACATCTTGCTAACTTTCCAGAAAAGTTAATTGAATGAGCAAAAATCTTTTATAGTGTGTATTTACTCACTATAATTTTTCATCAATTTAGAACCGATGATAAAAAAACAAATGCAATAAAATACAATTATAAAAAGAGAAACCAGTCCTTCCATGTCAAAATATTTTTTTCTTATTAGAATATTTGTATGTGTGAGAGGCATGATGTAAACAACAGGCTTGAAAATCATTGGTATTCTTTCAACTGAAAAAAAAGTTCCGCTGAAAAATGCCATTGGCATTATAAAAAAATTTGAATAGGTGGCAGTGTCTTCATGGGATTTTGTTATCATTCCTGTTATCACACCAAGACTGGCGAACATAAAGCAATTAAGAAGAAGTGTTAAAACAAAAATAACAGTTATTGAAAAATTTGAAGGAACTATAAATCCCACAGCAATTATAAGCAGAGAAGCAAAAAGCCCCTTTACCATTCCAGCCAGAACCTCTCCTATCATGATTGAAAAAGGCTTAACTGGTGACTGAATATAAACCTGAAATGTCTTAAAATAGAGTCTGCTGAGATTAAGTGAGCTTGCAACCCATGAGTAAGAGTTGTTCATTGAGCTCATGGCTACAAGACCTGGAAGTAAAAATGTTAAATAATCAGTTCCTTCTGCAAGCCTTACAGTTCTGCCAAGTCCGAGCCCAAATGTGACAAGATAAATAATTGGTGCCATCATTGCTGAGAAAATATATCCCAGTCTGAGAAGCTTACGTTTGAACTGAAGCATCTCTTTAAGAAAAACAGGATACCAGCCTGTCATTGCTCTTCCTTAATCTCCTTAATTCTTTCTCCAGTTAGCTTTACAAAAACATCTTCAAGGTTGGATTTTCTTATTGTTACTCCATCAGCCCTTTTTCTTGCAATCTCATAAGCTTGCTCCCTGTTGTGGCAGATCTCACTCAGAAGTCTTCCATCTTTATCAGTAAACTCAACAACATATTCTCCCACATCTCTTTTTAATTCCGCCGGGGTTCCGATTGCTATGAGTTTTCCACGAGACAGAATCCCTACCCTGTCACAAAGTGCTTCAGCTTCTTCAATATAGTGTGTTGTAAGAAGAACTGTTCTGCCCTCAGCCTTTATCTTTCTTATTATTTGCCAGAGTTCTCTTCTTATATGAGGGTCAAGACCAATTGATGGTTCATCAAGAAATAAAACCTTAGGCTCAGGCAGTAGCGCTCTTGCAAGAAGAGTTCTGCGCTGAAGTCCTCCTGAAAGGGTTGACACAACAGAATGCTTTTTATCTGTGAGTTCCATAATTTTAAGTATATTATCAATTTTTATTTTAAGCTCTCTCACCCTGTGAAGCATTCCATATATTATGAGGTTTTCATAAACAGTAAGCTCTCGTTCAAGATTGTTTTCCTGAGGAACAACACCTATTATTTTTTTTATTTCCTGCGGGTTCTCAATAACATTTATCCTGTCTATAAAACATTTTCCTTTATCTGGCTTTGTAAGTGTTGTAAGTATTTTTACAGTTGTTGTCTTACCTGCTCCATTTGGACCAAGAAGTCCAAAAATCTCACCTTTTTTTATTTCAAAACTTAAATCCTGAACAGCTTTTACCTTTCCGTAAATTTTTGATACATTTTCAATCTTAATCATACAGCATCGTGAAATTTTGTTATTCTTGGTGCCCTACCTTTGACTACACAGCATTCTGTGAGATGAGCATCGCTTACCTTAAGAAGTGTTCCTCTTTTTGAACCATATCTGAATATTGTAATTCCCTTGAGTCCTTTTTTATAGGCAAGAATAAATATTTTTGCGACATCTTCTATTTTTGCCCTTTGAGGAAGATTTATGGTTTTTGATACAGCATTGTCTGTGTATTTCTGAAATGCTGCCTGCATCTCAATGTGCTCCTCAGGAGTGATTTCAAGCGCTGTTTTAAAAAGTTTTTTAAACTTAAGGGGAATCTCTTTCAATCCTCTAAGTGTGCCTTTCTGTCTTAGTTCTTCTATAAAGGCTTCACTGTAAAATCCTTCTTTTTTTGCGATATCAACAAGATATTTATTAATTATCTCAAACTCTGCATCAAGTATCCTCTGCCTGTATGCAAGCAAAAAATATGGCTCAATTCCGCTTGAGCAGTCTGCAATTATTGATATTGTTCCCGTAGGTGCTATTGTTGTTGTGGTTGCATTTCTCATGGGAAAGCCTTTTTTATCCCAGACAGAACCCTTGAAATTGGGGAAAACACCTCTTTTCTGCGCAAGCTCCTGAGATGCTTCATGGGACTTATCCCTGATAAACTGCATGATTTGTTCGGCTAAAGAAAAGGCTTTTTTATGATTATAGGGAATACCAAGTTCAACAAGACAGTCTGCCCAGCCCATTACTCCAAGCCCTATCTTTCTGTTCCCCTTATGCATTTTTTCAACCTCAGGGACAGGATAATGAGTAACATCAATTGCATCATCAAGAAATCTTGTAGCAAGTTTCACATCCTGCTCAAGCATTTTGAAATCAATATTTCTGTCCTTCACGTATTTTGATAAATTAAGTGAACCGAGAATACATGCTTCATATGGAAGAAGTGGTTGCTCTCCGCATGGATTTGTACTTTCAATTTTACCAATATGCGGAGTTGGATTATATTTGTTTATAGTGTCTATAAAAATAACACCGGGGTCTCCAACCTCCCATGCGGACATGGCAAGCTCATCGAAAATCTCCTTTGCTTTTACTTTTCTGACAATTTCTCCACTTCTTGGATTTATGAGAGGATAGTAGCCATCCCTAAAAAGGGCTTCCATAAAAGTATCTGTAATTGCAACAGAAATATTAAAATTGCTCAGGCTTTCTATTCTTTTAATTTTTATGAATTCAAGAATGTCAGGATGGTCAATTCTTAAAATTCCCATGTTTGCTCCACGCCTTGCTCCACCCTGCTTTATTATGTCTGAAGCTTTATCAAATATTTTCATAAATGAAACAGGACCGCTTGCAATGCCGCCTGTTGAACGAACAACATCTCCCTTTGGTCTTAAACCTGAAAAATTAAATCCTGTTCCGCCACCACTTTGAAGAATCAAGGCAGCATCTTTAAGTGTTTTAAATATTGACTCAATAGAATCCTCTACGGGAAGAACGAAGCATGCTGCAAGCTGAGCTCTTGGTTTGCCAGCATTCATTAGTGCAGGGGAATTTGGTAGAAATCTTAAAGAACTTATAAATTCATAAAATTTTTCAGACCAAAGAGAAGGATTTTCTCCGTAAAATTCCTCTGCCTTTGCAACATAATCTGCAACTCTCCAAAAAAGCTTTTCAGGTGTTTCAATAATCTCACCTTTTTCATTTTTCAATAAATATCTCAGCTCAAGAACTGTCTTTGCTCTATCTGTAAGAATCATTTTTATAGTGTATCATATTTTGTTGCATCTTTCAGATATTAATAATTAAAATTCAGTATGAAAGTCAGATGTCCTGTCTGCGGAAAGGAAACAGAACTTAAAAATAATCCCTGGAGACCATTCTGCTCAAAAAATTGCAAGATTATTGACCTCTGGAACTGGTTTCATGAATACTATACTATAAAAACAGAGGAAATTAATGAAAATCTAAAAATGGAGGAAGAAAATGATAAAAATAGCAGTTTGCGGAGCAGCAGGAAGAATGGGCAGTAGAATAGTTGCACTTTCAAAGGATTATCCTGATATTAAAGTTACAGCTGCTGTGGAAGCTAAAAATAATCCAAAAATAGGACTTGATGCTGGAGCAGTGGCAGGAATCGGGCAGCTGGGTGTAAAAATTGTTGATGATCTTGAAAAAGTAATAAATGAAGCAGATATTGCTGTCAATTTTACAAATCCTGAAGCCACTCTTGATCACCTGAATATAGTCAAAAAATACAAAAAATCAATGGTAATAGGAACAACAGGTTTCAGCAATGAACAGATAAAAATAATTCAGGAAGCATCAAAGGAGATTCCCATTGTTCTTTCTCCTAATATGAGTGTTGGAGTGAATCTGTTATTTAAGATTTTAAAAGATGTTGCAAAAGTTCTTGGAGATGACTATGATGTTGAAATCATAGAGGCACACCACAGAATGAAAAAGGATGCACCAAGTGGAACAGCAATAAAAATGGCAAAGGTTATTGCTGAGGCATTAGCAAGAAACTTTGATGAGGTTGCTGTTTATTCAAGAAAAGGAATAATTGGAGAGAGAACAAGAAAAGAAATAGGAATCCAGACAGTCAGAGCAGGAGATATAGTTGGAGAACACACTGTTATATTTGGTGGTCTTGGAGAAAGAATTGAAATAGTTCATAAAGCATCAAGCAGGGATACATTTGCAAGAGGTGCATTGAGAGCAGTAATCTGGCTGTATGGGAAACCTGCCGGGCTGTATGATATGGGAAATGTTCTTGGAATTTAAAAAAGATTTCAAAGAATTGAAAATTGTTTTCAATCCCTCGTTTCAATTCCTCGTAGGTAGGCTCGCAAGTTTTGAACTACTTTGAACTACCTTGAACTATCTTGAACCTTTTTAATCCATTTCAATTCCTCGTAGGTAGGCTCGCAACTTGGAAGCAGGAACTTTCCATAGATTTTTCCTTTGGTTTCAATTCCTCGTAGGTAGGCTCGCAACTAAGCAACAACTCTACCGTATCTGTCTATATCTTTCACTTGTTTCAATTCCTCGTAGGTAGGCTCGCAACTAGGGATTGACATTACCCATCTTGCAATAAATCTGAGTTTCAATTCCTCGTAGGTAGGCTCGCAACGCAGAAGGTGCATCCGATGGCTGAAGAGCTTGGGACAGGTTTCAATTCCTCGTAGGTAGGCTCGCAACGCAATGTGCAGGCTCAAGGAGCCCCTGTGCTTTACTGTCGTTTCAATTCCTCGTAGGTAGGCTCGCAACTTATTACAGGACTTACTTACGCATCACCACAATTTGCAATTTCAATTCCTCGTAGGTAGGCTCGCAACGGTGAAGAATCTTGGGGGAAGATTATCACTAAATCCTTATTTCAATTC
>CAZDXM010000127.1:0-2577 GCA_964509535.1 uncultured Thermodesulfovibrio sp.
AGTATAAAAGAGACTGCTACAGTAAAGGTAATTAAAAAAATGACAAAAATAGCCATCAGAAGAGACATTAAAAAATGTCTTTTTTTTGTAATTTTGAAGATTTTATTAAGTGAAAACTCAATGGCTGTAAAAAGCTGTAAAGAAAAAATACCATAAAGTATCAGAGATGCAGCACTTACTTCCTTTGATGCAAGAATATCTTTAAGTTCTTTGATCATTTGCAGTTCAATCTCAGGGAAAAAAACTATCAATTTCCCATACACAAATTTTACAACTCTTTCTTCTTGTATCATGTTAAGCAAAACATTAACAATAAACATTGTTAAAGGTATCATTGAAAGGATTGAAAAAAAGGCAAGAGATGCACTCAAGAAAACACCTTCATCTTTGTAAAAATCTTTAAAGCTTTTAAAGAGAGTCTTGACAAATCTTGCAATCATTTTATATCAGATATTTTCAAATATTCTACATGGCATAAAATTATTTTATCTGTAAATTTATAATTTATCAATTTTTATTTTTAAGGATGTGTTATTATTAATTATACTAAACATGGAGAATTTAAATGGATATATCTTCTTTGATTCAGAAAAATAATACAAAAATAATTTTTGTTATACTTGACGGAATAGGAGGACTTCCTGTAAATGGAAAAACAGAGCTTGAAACAGCGATTAAACCAAATCTTGATGCTCTTGCAAGGGATTCTGCATGCGGGCTTCATATCCCTGTAGCCCATGGGATAACCCCCGGAAGCGGACCTGGTCATTTTGGGGTTTTTGGATATGACCCCCTTAAATATGAAATTGGAAGAGGTGTTCTTGAAGCATTGGGGGTCGGAATAGAGCTTGAGAAAACTGATGTTGCTTTAAGATGTAATTATGCAACATTAAAAAATGGAATAATTACAGACAGGAGAGCTGGAAGAATTCCTACTGAGAAAAATATTGAGCTCACAGGGAAGCTTTCTGAAGAAATAAAAGAGATTGACGGAGTAAAAATTATTCTCAAACCTGGCAAAGAACACAGATTCTGTCTTGTAATGAGATTTCCTAAGAAAATCTCAGAAAAGGAAGCCATGGTTACAGATACAGATCCCCAAAAGGAAGGGAAAGAACCCAGCGAGCCTTTGCCTTTAACTGAAGAAGCCGATGAGGTTGCAAAAATATCTAAAAAATTCATTGAAAGAGCCCAAGAAGTATTAAAAAATGAAGAAAAAGCAAACTACATTTTATTAAGAGGTTTTTCCGCAATGCCAGACATACTTTCTTTTGAGCAAAAATACGGACTTAAAGCATGCTCTATAGCAGTTTATCCAATGTACAGGGGTATTACAAAACTACTTGGTATGAAAGCAGTACCTGTTGAGGGTGATATAAAAGAGGAAGTTGAAATATTGAAAAAGATTTACATAGATTATGATTTTATATTCCTGCATGTTAAAAAGATTGACTCATTCGGTGAAGATGGAAACTTTGAAGGTAAAGTAAAAAAGATCGAAGAATTTGATATGTATTTGCCTGAAATTCTTTCTTTAAAGCATGATGTTCTGGTAATTACAGGAGACCACAGCACCCCCTGCGTGCTTAAAGCTCATAGCTGGCATCCTGTTCCATTGCTTATAAATTCTCCCTATGTTCTTGGCAGAACAGTAAATGCTTTTACAGAAAGAGAATGTCTTAAAGGCGAACTTGGCATAATTCCAGCAACATCAATTATGAGTCTTGTTCTTGCAAATTCCTTGAGATTGAGGAAATTTGGAGCATGATTGACAGTCACTGTCACCTTGAGATGTTTGAAAACCAAATTTCAGACGTGGTGAGGCGTGCTTATGACGCAGGTGTAAACACCTTTATTACAGTTTCCTCAGATAAAGAAAGCATTGAAAAGGCTGTTAAGATTTCCGAGCAGTATCCAATGGTTTATGCTAGTATTGGTATACATCCCCATGATGCTGTAGATTTGAATGAAGAAATATTGAAAAAAATCTTTGAATTAACCAGGCATCCTAAAGTAATTGCCGTAGGAGAGATCGGACTTGATTATCATTATGAGAATTCACCTAAAGATGTCCAGCAGAAAGCCTTTATATGTCAGCTTGAACTTGCAAAGGAAGTTGGACTTCCTGTAATTATTCATTCAAGAGAAGCATTTGAAGATACAATGAAAATTTTGAAAGAATCAGGGATTAAAAATGGTGTTATGCATTGTTTCAGCGGAAATGTTAATCAGGCAAAGAAAGCCATTGACCATGGTTTTTTTATCTCAATCTCAGGAGTTGTTACATTTAAAAATGCAAAAAAAATTAAGGAAGTTGCAAAATTTGTTCCTGATGAATATTTAATTATTGAAACCGATGCCCCATATCTTGCACCTGAGCCACTCCGTGGCAAAAAAAATGAGCCAGCATTTCTGATATATGTAGCTAAGGCTCTGGCAGAACTAAGGGGTGTTACAGAAGAAGATATAGAGAGGATAACAACTGTGAATGTGAAAAGACTTTTTCATATTGGCAATCTTCAAAAAGGGGAAATCATATATAAAATAAGAGACACACTTTATCTGAATATAACAAAC
>CAZDXM010000128.1:0-28964 GCA_964509535.1 uncultured Thermodesulfovibrio sp.
TAATTGAAGGGTTAAAAATAAGTCCATATATGTAAGTATTTGAAAATTAAGAGTTTTTTGTTTTAACAGATATTTAACAGGAAAATTTTTAACAAATGTTGAAAAGTTGTTAAAAAAATGAATGAAATAAATAAAATCTGGCAGAAAATTCTGGAAAAAATTTCACATACAGTGGGAGATGCAGTATTTGAATTATGGTTTTCTCCGATAAAACTTTTGGATATAAAAGGTTCTGAAGTTTTAGTTGAAGTACCTAATAGATTTTTTAAAGATTGGATAGAGGATAATTTTCCTTCCATAATCATTGATTCATTTTATGAGTTGACAGGGAATAAATATGAAATTCATTACATTATTACCGGTAAGGAACAAGATATTTCAGTTCATGAGGAGAAAAAGAAACTAAAAAGAGGAAATCTCAATCCTAAGTATACATTTGATACTTTTGTTGTTGGTCCTTCAAACCAATTTGCCCATGCAGCAGCACTGAGAGTGGCAGAAAACCCTGGATTTGCATATAATCCACTTTTTATATATGGTGGAGTTGGACTTGGTAAGACTCACCTTATAACAGCAATAGGAAACTTTATTCTGGATAGAACTCCTGAAATTAATGTCTGTTATATTTCTTCTGAACAGTTTACAGGAGATTTTGTAGCGGCAATAAGACATGAAAAAATGCATGAATTCAGACAGAAATACAGAACAGTGGATGTTTTTCTTGTTGATGATATTCAGTTTATAGCAGGGAAAGATTCAACTCAAGAGGAATTTTTCCATACATTTAATGAGCTTTACAGCAAACAAAAACAAATTGTTATATCAAGTGATAGAGCTCCAATGGAAATTTCAGATATCACGGATAGGCTGCGTTCAAGGTTTGGAATGGGACTTATAGCAGATATTCAACCGCCTGAGATAGAAACCAGGCTTGCAATTTTATATAAAAAGGCAGAAATTGAAGGAGTTAAATTGCCTGAGGATGTAGCATATTTTATAGCTTCAAGGGTAAAATCAAATGTGAGAGAGCTTGAAGGTTCTTTGATCAAACTTTGTGCATATACCTCACTTACAAAAGTACCAATAACTATGGATATTGCAAAACATGTTCTGAGAGATTTACTTCCAGATGAGAATAAGCCAATTACTATTGAATTAATTCAAAAAGCTGTTTGTGAAACAATTGGGATAAAAATTCAGGATATTAAATCAAAGAAAAGAACCAAAGAAATATCAAATGCAAGAAAGATTGCCATGTATATAACAAAAAAACTGACAAACCTTTCACTTGTTGAAATAGGACATTATTTCGGGGGTAAAGATCATGCAACAGTTATATATGCTTGTAAACAAATTGAAAATAGCAGACAAAAAGATGAAAATCTGAGCAGGTTAATAGATAGCATAATAAAAAGACTGCAGGAGAATAAATAATTTATGGAGGTAATATCATGCATGTGAGAGTTAAAAAAGAAGAGATACAGGAGAAACTTTCAAAAATTCAAAATATTGTTGAAAAAAAGAGTATAATGCCTATTTTAAATCATTTTCTTATGGATATTTCCGAACAGGACGGTTTTATCTTGGCTACTGATCTTGAAACAGCAGTAAAACAACCATTAAAGGTTGATATTTCTGAGCCAGGTAAGGCTTGCATTCACGCAAAAAAGTTTTATGAAATTGTGAAAGAGCTTGATGAAGATATAGAGATTTCAGTGGTTGAACAATGGCTTAAAATTGAAAGTGGTCAGTCAGTTTTTCGTATTGCCACACTTCCAGCAGATGAATTTCCTGTATGGCCAGAGATTGGAGATGCAGTAAAAATTAATCTAACAAAGGATTTTCTTCTTACAGCAATAGATAAGACAATATATGCTGCAGGAGAAGCTGACGCAAGGTATGTTTTAAATGGAGTTCTTTTTCATTTAACAGAACTCGGAGAGTTTAAAGTTGTTGGTACAGATGGTCACAGACTTGCCCTTTTCAGAGCAGTCGCAGAGGATTCTTTAGTAAAAGGAGAAAAAAAAGTAATTCTTTCAAAAAAATCATTGAATGAAATGAAAAGATTTCTTTCTGACTCTGAATCAGTTTCTCTTTATATTGGTAAAACCCATGTGATGTGTGAAATGGATGGAATAAGTTTTCTTACACGGATGATAGAGGGAAACTATCCTGATTATGAGTCAGTTATACCAAGAGACAATGACAAAGTGGCTATTGTTGATAAAAATTTATTTATAGCCTCACTGAAAAGAGTTTCTGTTTTAACAAAAGAGCGTCAGAATGCAGTTAGAACCGAATGGAGCAAAGAAGGGCTTGTTATATCATCCTCAGATCCTGAAATTGGAGAGGCTCAAGATGAGCTGAAAATTGAATATCAGGATGAACCATTTGTTATAGGTTTCAATGCAAAATATTTAATAGATGCTCTTGAAGAGATTACCTCCGATAAAGCAAAAATTACAATGAGAGAGCCAGAAAAAGCTGTTTATATTACAGATGCTACTCCGTGTTCTTCTTTTATATATGAATGCGTTGTTATGCCACTCAGACTTTAGTTTTTAAAAGGGAGGTATGGTGAATAAAGAAGAAAGTTACAGGGCAGAGGATATAAAAATTCTCAAAGGACTTGAAGGTGTAAGAACCCGCCCAGCAATGTATATAGGTTCAACAGGCATTGAGGGTTTGCATCATCTTGTTTATGAGGTGATTGACAACAGTGTTGATGAAGCACTTGCTGGATTTTGTAATGAAATTAAAGTTTATTTACATAAGGATAATTCCTGTACAGTTGCTGATAATGGCAGAGGTATTCCAATAGATGTTCATCCTGAGGATCCTGGAGGAAGAACAGCACTTGAGATTGTTCTTACGGAACTTCATGCTGGTGGAAAGTTTGAGTCAAAGGCATATAAAGTTTCTGGAGGACTTCATGGAGTTGGATTAAGCGTTGTTAATGCACTCTCAGAATGGCTTGAGGTTGAGGTAAAAAGAGATGGGAAAATAGTAACACAGAGATACTCCAGAGGTATACCAGTTACAAAGGTTGAAGTTGTCGGGCAGACAGATGAAACAGGCACAAAAATCAGATTCAAGCCAGACTCTGAAATATTTGAAGTTAATGAGTTTTTAAGGGGAATTCTTGCACACAGATTCAAAGAACTGTCTTATTTAAACAAAGGATTAAAAATTACTCTTCACGATGAGCGAGATGGTACTGTTGAGGATTTCATAGCTGGTGGTGGAATATTATCCTTTGTTGAAGACTTAAATGAAGGCAAAAGGGTAATAAATCCAAAGCCAATTTATGTTGCAGGGCAGAAAGATGGAGTTATTGTTGAAATTGCAATTCAATACAATGAGGGTTATTCTGAGGAAATTCTCACATTTGTCAACAACATTAATACAAGAGAAGGTGGAACACATTTAGTTGGATTTAAATCAGCACTAACAAGAACAATAAATAGCTACGCAGTCCAGTATGGGCTCATTAAAGAGGGAAAGGAAGTTCTTTCTGGCGAGGATGTAAGGGAGGGAATTGTTGCTGTAATAAATGCGAAGATTCCAGAGCCTCAGTTTGAAGGGCAGACCAAAATGAAACTCGGTAACAGTGAGGTTAAAGGAATTGTAGAGACTATTTTAAATGAAGGTTTAAGTAGATGGCTGGAAGAAAATCCAAACTATGCAAAGAGAATTGTTGAGAAAGCAAAGGAAGCAGCAAGAGCTCGTGAAGCAGCTAAGAAGGCTAAAGAGTTAACAAGAAGAAAGGGAATACTTGAAGATACAACTCTTCCTGGTAAACTTGCTGACTGCACAGAGAAAGATCCATCACGTGCAGAGCTTTTTATTGTTGAGGGTGACTCAGCAGGCGGTTCTGCAAAACAGGCAAGAGACAGGAGGTATCAGGCTGTGCTTCCTCTTAGAGGCAAAATTTTAAATGTTGAAAAAGCAAGAATAGACAAGATGCTTACCTCTGAAGAAATAAAAACTCTCATAACTGCGATTGGTGGTGGAATAGGAAAGGACAACTTTGAACTTGAATCTGTTCGTTATCATAAGGTTATTTTAATGACAGATGCTGATGTTGATGGTGCTCACATAAGAACCCTTCTTTTAACCTTTTTTTACAGACAGATGTTTCCTTTAATTGAAGGGGGCTATCTTTATATAGCCCAGCCTCCGCTTTACAGAATAAAAAAGGGTAAGTGGGAAAGATATATACAGACAGAAGAAGAGCTTAATGATCTACTAAAGGATATAGCGGATGAAGAGGTATCTTTTGTAGTTTCGCAGGAGTCAGGGTTGACCAAAAAGGAGTTTTTAAAACTAATTTTTGAATATGGAAGAATTCTTGAAAATTTTGAGAGAAAAGGATTTTCAGCATCTTATATAGAAAACTTGCTTAAAACATCTTATGAACAAACAGGAAGCGGAGTTTTTAATCTGAAGGAATTCTGGACAATTAAGGAGATCTATAACAAAATTGAGTTAATTTCAGAAATAAAGGCAAACAAAGAATACATTATTCAGGTTAAAAATGAAACACTAAAAACCAAATCCCTATGGGAACTTTACACCGATATTATGGAAACAGTAAAAAAAGGGTTAACAATTCAAAGATATAAAGGACTTGGGGAGATGAATCCTGAACAACTCTGGGAAACAACAATGGATCCAGACAAAAGAATGCTTTTAAGGGTATCAATTGAGGATGCTCAAAGGGCTGATGAGATATTTGCAATTCTCATGGGCGATGAGGTTGAACCAAGAAAAGAATTTATTGTCAAGCATGCACTTGAAGCAAGAAACCTTGATATTTAAGAATTTAAAATGCTTGATATAAGGCTTATAAGGCAGAATCCAGACATACTCAGAGAAGTTTTAAAAAAAAGAGGCTATGAGATAGATTTTGAAAATTTTATAAATCTTGAACAGGAAAGGTTGTTTTTATTAAGAGATATTGAAAAAAAGAGAGCATTAAGAAATGCTGTATCTCAAGAAATAGCAAATCTTAAAAAATCTGAATCAGACAGGCATAAGGCTGAAGATCTTATTTCTCAGATGCGAAGACTCGGGAATGAGCTGGGTATTCTTGAACAGAGACTTCGTGAGACTGAAGAAAAAGTTCAAAACTTTCTTCTTTTTATACCAAATATTCCACATTATACTGTGCCTGTAGGTAAGGATGAAACAGAAAATGTTGAGATAAGGAGATGGGGGAAACCACCTGAGTTTGATTTTGAACCTTTAAATCACTGGGATATTGGAGAGATTCTCGGAATAATTGATTTTGAAAGAGCTGGTAAAATTGCAGGAAGCAGATTCGCTGTGATGAAGGGTATTGGTGCCCGCCTTGAAAGAGCACTTATAAATTTTATGCTTGATTTACATGTCTCCAAGGGATACATAGAAGTTTTTCCTCCTTTACTGGTAAACAGAGCCTCAATGACAGGAACAGGACAGCTTCCAAAGTTTGAAGAAGATCTTTTCAGAACAGTTGAGCCAGAATTTTATCTCATACCTACAGCAGAGGTGCCTGTAACCAACCTGCACAGAGAGGAGATTTTATCAGAAGATGATCTGCCCATTTATTATGTGTCATATACTCCATGTTTCAGAAGAGAGGCTGGTTCACATGGAAAGGATGTGAGGGGACTTATAAGACAGCATCAGTTTAACAAGGTTGAGCTTGTAAAATTTGTAAAACCTGAAGACTCATATGATGAGCTTGAATCCCTAACAAGGGATGCTGAAGAGGTTCTTCAAAAATTGGGTCTACATTACAGAATTGTCAGCCTGTGCACAGGAGATCTGGGTTTTGCTGCTTCAAAGACCTATGATATTGAGGTTTGGCTTCCCGGTCAGGGTCGTTACAGAGAAATCAGTTCATGCTCCAATTTTGAGGATTTCCAGGCAAGAAGAGCTAATATAAGATTTCGCAGAAGAGGCAAAAAGGGAACAGAGTTTGTGCATACACTGAATGGTTCTGGATTAGCAATTGGACGCACTGTAGTTGCAATTCTTGAAAACTACCAGCAAAAGGATGGCTCAGTCATTGTTCCAGAAATATTAAGACCCTATATGGGTATTGATGTGATAAGATGATTCAGTCAGTTATTGAATCTGGAATTATTCATATATTCAAGGGAAAACAAACGATTCCCATTAAACTTGTGATTGGGGAAATTCTTACAGCAGAAATAATGGATATTTTCTCAACAGGTAATATTCAGATAAAAATAAACAATAGAATTCTGAATGCTCAAACTCATAGAGATTTATCACTTAATAAGGGAGACATCATATATGTAAAAGTTGAAAAGCCTTTTCCTGATGGAACAATTCCCTTAAGAGTTCTGTCAACTTCTGATGTTCAGCTAACAAAGGCTTCCGAAGGTGAGGAAATTTTTCAAATTATTAGAGAACTTCCCACAAAAATTTTTAAATTTATTGATTCACTTTTTGCTCCTAAACAAGAACAACACATTGAAACAGAACATTTAAACTTATTTAAAACATTATTAACTCTTCCAGTGGAGAATATTCCAGAGGCAGAAAAAATTCCTTTGTTTGAAAAATTAATTGAATTTTTCTCAGGCAAATCTTCTACCTCTGAATTAATTAAAGATCTGGTAAATTTATTATATAGCAAAGAATCTTTTAAAGAGGTGGCTCAGCAGATGAAAAATATGATGCTTTTATATGATTTCTCTGCAACAACCCCTGAGAAATTTACAGTAACAGCAGAAAAACTAAAAAAAGCTCTTTTAAATTCAGGCGTAGCCTTTGAGTCAAAACTAAAGAAAGTAATTTCTGAAGTTGTTAAACCTGAAAATATCAGGGAGGATCTAAAAACAGTTCTTAATAATATAATCAGAGAAGCCAGAGCTCATGGCACTGAAGAAATTGTAGAGAAGGCTCAACAGATTCTCAGACAGATAGAAGGGTTTCAGGTTCTTTCAAAAATGTATCAAAGCTTTTTCACATTTCTGCCTGTTTTATGGAAGGATATAGAAGGCGGAAATTTTGCTTTCAAATCTTTTAAAAGACAGGGCAAAGATTACTACACAGTTTTTGTAAGTCTTAAAATTAAAGACGATGAATCTCTTTCATTTGTTGTAACAATGATAAAAAAGACCTTCTTTGTTAGTTTTTCAGGAAGCTCTGAAATCCTTCAATTTATCAAAATTTATGAAGCTGAGTTAAAAGAAAAATTTCATGAGTCAGGCATGGTTCTTGGTGGGATAAATTATTTCACGAAAGTTGAAGAACTCATAAAACATTGGAGTATCAAGGAAGGATTAATAAGTGTGACAGCATGACAGAAGAAAGCAAAAAAGCAGTAGCATTAAAATATGATGAAAAAAAGGATTCTGCTCCCAAGGTTGTTGCAAAAGGCAGAGGCTGGATTGCTGACATAATCATAGAGATTGCAAGACATTATGGAGTGCCACTTAAAGAAGATCATGCTCTGGTTGAGGTTCTTTCAAAACTTGATCTTTATGAAGAGATACCACCAGAGTTATATAAAGCAGTTGCTGAAATCCTTTTATTTGTTTACAGGGTGAGAGGTAAAATTCCGCAGTGAGTATATTACAGAAAATAGTTGAGGCTAAAAAATTAAGAATTACTGAAGCAAAAAAGAAACTACCATTTGACAGATTAAAGAGCAAGGCTGAGTCTTTATCAGACAGACAGTTTATTTTTTATAAATCCATAAAAAGACATCAGGGGGAACCATTAAAACTCATTGCAGAGATTAAGAAAGCTTCCCCCCTCAAAGGAATGCTTAAAGATTATGATATTGAGAAGATGTCTGATATATATGTAAAATATGGAGCTGATGCTATTTCAGTTATAACTGAAGAGGATTTTTTTTCAGGAAGTCAGGATTTTTTAGTGAGAATCAGAAAAAGACATCCTTACATTCCTATATTAAGGAAGGATTTTATCTTTGATGAGTACCAGATATATGAATCAAGAGTTCTTCATGCTGATGCCATTCTTTTGATTGCTAAAATTTTAACAAAGCAGACAGGTAAATTACTTTATGAGCTTTCAAAATCTCTTAGTATGGATGTTCTGTTTGAGATTCATGATGAAGAAGATCTTGAGAAAGCTTTTTTCGCTCAGGCTGACATCATAGGAATAAATAACAGAGATCTTAAAACATTTAATGTTAATATTAATACAACAGTGAGATTAAAGGAACAGATACCTGAAGACAAAATTGTGGTCAGCGAAAGTGGAATATCTGAAAAATCACAAATCAATGAACTTCTTAAATGCGGAATTGATGCTATTTTAGTTGGAACATCAATAATTTTGAGTGACAATCCTGGTGAAAAAATAAAAGAATTTAAATCTATGTAAAAGGAACAATTGTATGCGGGTTATAATTGTTGGTGCAGGAGAGGTTGGATATCAAATTGCAAAGTTTCTTACCTATGAAGGAGTGGATGTTGTAATTATTGATAGAGATGGAGACAAGCTCAGAAGAATTTCAGATGAGCTTGATATAGCAACAATTGAGGCAGAGGGAAGTGATCCATCGGCATTTAAGGAAGCAGGAGCAGATAATGCAGATTTACTTCTGGCAGTAACAAATAGTGATGAAACAAACATGATTGCCTGTCTTCTCGGTAAGGCAATGTTTAATATAAAACGTAAAATTGCAAGGATAAGAAATCCTGATTACTATTTCAATAAAGAATTATTAGGAAAGGCTAATTTAGATATAGACCCTGCAATTAATCCTGAACTTGAAACTGCAAGTACCATTATAAGACTTCTTGAAAGCCCTTTTGCCAGTGAGGTTATAGATTTTGAACAGGGAAAGATTATGGTAGTAGGGTTTAAAATCCCTCCAGATAGCCCGATTAAAGGGAAAAAACTGAAGGCAATCAGAACACTTCTGAATAGAGATTTTCTTATAGGAATTATAGAAAGAGATGAGAATGTTATAGTACCTTCGGGAGATGATATACTTCAGGAAGGTGATATTGTTTATCTACCTTTAAGAAAAGAAGAAGTTCAAAAAATGGCACAGAGTTTTGGAGTTCCTGTTAGGTCTATAAAGAAAGTAATGATTCTTGGTGGAGGGAGGATTGGTTACTATATAGCCAGCAGGATTGAAAATAGAGCAGATGTTAAAATAATAGAAAAAAATGAAGAAAGATGTAAGTTTTTAAGCAAGCATCTTGGTAAATCTTTAATTCTTTATGGTGATGGAGCTGACAAAAAGCTTCTGATAGAAGAAAATATAGGCAATATGGATGCCTACATTGCTGTTTCCAATAATGATGAGTTAAATATTATGGCGGCTTTACTGGCAAAAAAACTTGGTACTAAAAAAGTTATCGCACTTGTAAACAGAACAGACTACATTCCTCTTGCTCATAACTTAGGAATCCAGTCAGTTATATGTCCGAGATTGATAACAGCAAGCATTATTCTTAGATATGTAAGAAGAGGCGAGGTATTATCCCTTTTGGCAATTGCTGAAAACAAGGCTGAAATTATTGAAGTTGTGGTAAGTAAATCTTCTTCAATTGTGGGTAGATCATTAAAAGAGGGAATTTTCCCTGCAAATGCTATTTTGGGAGCAATTATAAGAGATGAAAGAATCATTATTCCAGGAGGTGAAGATTTCATTAAAGAAAATGATAAATTGATTATATTTTCTCTGAAGGAATCTATAAAAAAAGTTGAAAGCCTTCTAACATGAACTTCAGGACTGTTATTAATATTACTGGAATAGCTCTTATAATTGTTTCAATTTTTATGCTCGCACCAGTGGGAATCTCTCTCATAAATAAATCTTCAGACACAGTTGCTCTTGGATTGTCATTTTTTCTGACTTTTTTTACAGGCACAGCAATGCTTGCCTTAACAAGACAATACAGAAATGAAGAGATAATGTACAGAGAAGCCTTTATCACAGTTACCCTTACATGGATCGCTGTTGCCTTTTTTGGTTCACTTCCTTATATTTTTACAGGTAGTGTTAATTCTTTAACTGATGCTTTTTTTGAGTCTATGTCAGGATTTACTACAACAGGAGCAAGTATTTTTGCTGATGTAGAAAGTCTTCCTGCAGGAGTTTTATTCTGGAGAAGCATGACCCAGTGGATAGGAGGGATGGGTATTATAGTTTTTGCATTAGCAATACTACCTTTTATAGGAACAGGTGGAATGCAACTCTTTAAGGCTGAAGTGCCAGAAATAAGCATTGATAAACTGAGACCGAGAATTATTGATACAGCTAAAGCATTGTGGTTTATTTATATAGGAATCACAGGATTTATAATAATTTTATATTTTATTGCAGGCATGAATCTGTATGATTCAGTATGTCATGCCTTCACAACTATTTCAACAGGTGGTTTTTCCACAAAAAATACAAGCATTGCACATTTTAATAGTCCATTGCTTGAATATGTATCAAGTTTTGGAATGTTTCTTGGAGGAATAAACTTTGCGCTTTATTTTTACTTAATAAAAGGAAAGTTTAAAAGATTCATCAAAAATGCAGAGTTCAAATTTTATTTTTTTGTAATTATTGGCACAGTTTTATTGATAAATATTGATCTTTTGTTTCATGTTTATAACTCATTTGATAAATCATTCAGGTATGCTGTATTTCAGGTTGTATCCATAATGACCACAACAGGATATTCAACAGCGAATTACATAAAATGGACGCCACTTTCCCAGCTAATCTTACTGATTATAATGTTTTTTGGAGGCATGATAGGTTCTACTGGTGGAGGGATAAAGCAAGTACGTATTTATTTAATGATTAAACAAATATTCAGAGAATTCCATCAACTAATTCATCCTCGTGCTGTTCTGGCATTAAAGCTGGATGATAAATTCCTGACAAAGGAGTTACTCGGTAGTATATGGGGATTTGTTTTTCTTGCAATTTTTATATGCGCCTTAGCAAGTATTGCTATGACATCAACAGGCATGGATTTGATAACTTCTATTTCAACAGTTGTTTCAGCAATGAATAATGTCGGTCCTGCACTGGGGCAGGCTGGTCCTTCAGGTAACTATTCATCAATACCAACTTTCGGTAAATGGATACTTATTTTCTGTATGCTTGCAGGAAGACTTGAGTATTATACAGTTCTTATACTTTTTACTCCTGCATTCTGGAAAAGATAAGTTTATACCTTTCCTGTTCTTTTTACAGGAATATATTCTACAGATTGTTTCACAGGCTGAGGATAGAGATTCATAAGAAGCATAACCTCTTTAGGTATATTAGTGCTTACTGTAAGTCCGAGTTCCTTTGCTTCTTTAGAACTTATTGGATAATCATGTGTCCATCTGCCTGATACGAGCTTTTCAGCGATTTCACGAGTTTTGTCATGAGGATGTTTTCGGGAAAGTATTTCCACAATCGTATCTTTCATCTGTCTTATGGCTTTTTCAGCCTGATCAGCAAGAATTAATGTGGAATCATCAATTTCATCAATTGATTTTTTCTGTATCACACTTAATACAGAAACTGCGGGAAACTGTCCAAGCTGTGGATCAAGAGGACCGAGCACAGCATGTTCGCTCATTACGATTTCATCTGCTGAAAGAGCTATTAATGTTCCACCAGACATGGCATAATGGGGAACAAATACAGTGACCCTTCCTTTATGTTTTGAAAGCGCTCTTGCTATTTGAGTGGAGGCTATCGCAAGTCCACCTGGAGTGTGAATTACAAGATCAATGGGGGTTTCATCATCAGTCATATGAATTGCCCTTAGAACTTCTTCTGAATCATGAATATCAATATATCTCATAATCGGAAAACCAAGGAAGCTCATTGTTTCCTGTCTGTGAACAAGAAGTATTACACGGCTTCTGCGCTGTTTTTCAATCTCTGCAAGAAGTTTCATTCTTGCATTTTCAAGCAGTTTCTGCCGAATAACGGGTTGTAAGGCAATTATCATAAGAAAAAACCAGAAAAATATCATTGGATCAAAATGCATGTTCCCCTCCTGTTTTGACATTTTTTAAAAATTCAGCTGCTGCTTCTGGTAAAAGAGGATTTATATACATACCAGAACCAAGCTCAAAACCCGAAGCCTGAGCAACTCTTGGCACAATACTGATATACCAGTGTAAATATTCTAAATCACCCTCTGCTGGTTTACCTGATCTTAATACTAAATTAAAATCCGGGTTTTCAAGTCCATAGTAAAGTTTAGCCATTGTAGACTTTAAATTGAATGCGAGATCCCAGATTTCATCTTCTTTTATCGTAGAAAATGAACCTGAATGCCTTTTGGGAAATATCCATATGTGAAATGGAGAAAGAGAAGCATATGGAATAAAAGAAACAAAATGTTCTGTATTGCAGATTATTCTTATACACGATGACAGTTCTTCATTTAATGTTTTGCAAAAAATACAATCTCCAGTGTTATCAAAAAAATTCATTGCTTTTGCTGCTCTTTCTCTAACTTGAAGAGGAACAATCGGAAGTCCCGCTATCTGAGAATGAGGATGTTGTATTGTTGTCCCTGAAGACAGCCCCTGATTTTTGAATATTATTACATGCTCTATTCTTCTGTCATTATAAAGGGCAAGAAATCTTTCCTTATATGTTTGAAGAACATCTTTTATCTGACTTATAGACATGATTGCTGTTGTCAGGTTATGAAGAGGAGATTCTATTATTACTTCATGTATTCCTACTCCTGTAATAGACTTTTTTAGTCCTTCTTCTTTTCTCATTTTTTCAATATCGGGAGATAAAACAGCATACTTATTGGGCACAACTCTTATTCTCCAGCCATTTTCATCTCTTATTCTGTAAACTTCCGAAGGCGTATGTATTTCATTTCCAGGGCAGAATGGACAACTTTCAATAAATTCTGGTAATTTTCTTTTTTCTTTTATGATATAATCCTGAGGAGACTTCTGTCTCCCTACCATTACGACCCAGTCATTAGTTATGGGATTTAATCTTAATTCAGACATTTTTCTAATATATTTTTTAAAATATTAACATATACGCAAATTTTTTAAAATCTTTTATTTTTCAAGTGAGGGTTCTTTATGAAAAAACTTATAATCAGATGGCAAAGATTGCTTAATAATAATAAGACATGTTCAAGATGCAGAAAAACAGAAAAGGAAATTGAAAAAGCTTATAAAAAACTTAAAGAGGCATTCAGTCCTATCGGAATTGAGGTTGTTCTTGATAAAAGAGAAATGAGCATGGATGCTTTTAAGACAAATCCTTTAGTTTCAAACCAGATATGGATAATGGATAAACCTATTGAAGAGTGGTTAAATGCTAATAGTGGTAAATCCAGATGTTGTGATGTTTGTGGCGACGAAGAATGTAGAACAATTGAGCTTTCAGGTAAAACCTATGAATCAATTCCTGAAGCATTAATCATTAAAGCCTGTCTTTTAGCTGCTGCGGATTTGATATCAAGAAGTCCTAAATTATTGAAAGTTCCATGTGGAACATTAAAATTTTTTGAATTATTTTTCTCTATTTTGTAAACTGAATAGATAAAATAATTTCAGGAGGATCGATATGGAGATTCAATATGCCGAGAGAATTAGAACTCTGCCGCCTTATCTTTTTGCAGCAATTGACCAGATGAAAAGAGAAGCGATTTCAAAAGGCACTGATTTAATTGATTTAAGCATAGGAGACCCGGATATTCCAACGCCCAAACATATTGTGGATGCAATGAAAAAGGCTGTTGAAAATCCAGAACATCACCGATATCCAAGTTATGAAGGAATGCTTTCATACAGGCAGGCTGTTTCAAGGTGGTATAAAAGAAGATTCAACATTGAGCTTGACCCAGAAAAAGAAGTGCTTTCTCTGATAGGTTCAAAGGAAGGAATAGGTCATATTCCCCTTGCTTTTGTTGACCCTGGTGAGATAGTTTTAGTTCCATCTCCAGGATATCCTGTCTATCCTGTGGGAACAAAGTTTGCAGGAGGAGTTCCATATTTTATGCCTTTAAGGGAAGAAAATAACTTTTTCCCAGATATTGAGTCAATTCCTGAAGATATATGTAAAAAAGCAAAGCTTATGTTTATAAACTATCCAAATAATCCTACAGCTGCGGTTGCAACAGAAGATTTTTTTAAAAAAGTTATAGATTTTGCAAAAAAATTTAACATAATAGTTTGCCATGACGCAGCCTATTCAGAGATTTATTATGAAGACAAGCCAATCAGTTTCATGCAGGTAGATGGAGCAAAGGAAGTAGGGATTGAGTTTCACTCTCTTTCAAAGACATATAATATGACAGGTTGGAGAATTGGATATGCTGTCGGTAATAAGGATATTCTTTCTGGTCTTGGAAAAGTAAAAACAAATCTTGACTCTGGAGTATTTCAGGCAATTCAGGAAGCAAGCATTGTTGCACTTGATACGGATGACAGTATCTTAAGCAAAATAAGAGAAACTTACAGAGAAAGAAGAGATATTCTCTGTGAAGGACTTCTCTTAGCTGGATTAAATTTGAGAAAACCTCTGGCAACATTTTATGTGTGGGCAAAAGTTCCACGTGGAACAAACTCAATAGATTTTGTTGCTAAGCTTTTAAAGGAAGCAGAAGTTTTATGCACCCCAGGTGTTGGTTTTGGTGAATATGGAGAAGGCTACATAAGGTTTGCACTGACACAATCAAAAGAAAAAATAAAAGAGGCTGTGGAAAGAATAAGGAGGATTAGTCTATGATAAAAACATTAACTGTAAAAAGTTCTTCAAGAGAAGAATTTATTGATATTACAGATGAAGTTGAAAATGCTGTTAAAGCTTCTGGTATTAAAAATGGTGTTTGTTATCTTTATGTCCCTCATACCACAGCAGGTATAACAATAAATGAAGGAGCGGACCCATCAGTAAGAAAGGATATTATAAATATCTTGAAAAAAATTGCACCCTATGGTGCGGGTTATCTTCATATGGAAGGTAATGCAGACAGTCATATTAAAACAACGATTGTTGGTTGTTCGATTAGTGTTTTTATAGAAGGCGGGAATCTAATTCTTGGTCAGTGGCAGAGCATTTTTTTCTGTGAATTTGATGGTCCAAGAACAAGGAAGGTTTATTTAAAAATATTCAAAGAGGAGGAATAATGTTAAACATTAATGCAATTGCTCCTGAGGAGCTAACACTTGAATCAAAGTTTAAATTTCGCTGTTACCCAGGCATATCATGTTACAAAAGCTGCTGTAAAAATATTGATATCATGCTTACTCCTTATGATATAATGAGACTTAAAAACAGGTTTGGCATATCTTCGGGTGAGTTTTTGATGAAATATACCTATGTTTTTGTTGAGCCTAAAAGTGGATATCCATTTGTTTTTTTGAACAAAAATGACGATGAAGAAAAAACATGCCCATTTCTTTATGAAGCGGGATGCTCTGTTTATGAAGACAGGCCAGCCACATGCAGATATTATCCCATAGGGCAGGCATCCCTTAAAAAGCTTGACCTTACAGAAGGTATTACAGAGGAACACTACTTTTTTGTTCGGGAACCTCACTGCAAAGGATTTGAGGAGGATAAAGAATGGACAGTGGCTGAATGGAGAAAAGATCAGGGAGTTGACCTTTATGATGACATGAACAGAGGATGGAAAGAACTCTTTTTTAGAAAAAATCTTTCTGGGCAGAAACTTGATGATAAAAAGCAAAGAGCCTTTTATATGGCATGCTATGATATTGATGCTTTCAGAAGATTTATATTTGAAAGCAGATTTCTTGAGGTTTTTGATATACCTGAAGAAAAGACAGAAAAAATGAAAAATGATGAGACAGAGCTTATGAATTTTGCCTTTGATTATATGAAGTTTTTACTTATGATGAAGGAAACATTGAGGCTAAAAAAATAAATCAGTATAAAGCTCTGAGTTGTCCACATGCTGCGAGTATATCACGGCCTTTACTTTTTCTAATAAATACTGAGTAATTTTTTGAAATAAGTATTTCTTGAAATTTCAAAATTTCTTTTTCATCAGGTCTTTCAAGTTTACACCCTTCCCAGGGATTAAAGGGAATAAGATTTATCTTACAAGGAATTCCCTTGAGAATTTCAGCAAGTCTGTGTGCATCCTTTTCTGAACTGTTGATGTTTAGCATTACATATTCAATTGTTATTCTTTGTTTTGGAGGTAATGGATATTGTTTGAGAATTTTAAGAAGTTCATGAAGAGGATATTTTATATTTATTGGCATCAGATAACTTCTTTTTTTTTCATCTGAAGCATTTAAAGAAATGGCGAGCTTTACAGGAGGACTCTTATGTGGGAGTTTTTTTAATGCAGGAATAATTCCAGCAGTTGACAGAGTAATTCTTCGTGGTGAAAACTCAAGTAGAGTTTTAAATTTCCAGAGTGCATCAACAACGTTCTCAAAATTTAGTAAAGGCTCTCCCATGCCCATGAAAACAACATTAGTGATTTTTTTATTTTCCTTTGCTATTAACCTGCTTGTTTGAATGAACTGGTCAATTATCTCCCATGCCTTTAAATTTCTCTTAAAACCAATTTTCCCTGTGAGGCAGAATTTACATTTAAGTGAACAGCCAATCTGACTTGAAATACATAGAGTTAATCTGTTTCTGTCTGGTATAAGAACACTTTCTATTTTTTCACCATCTTCAAGTTGCCAAAGAAATTTTTCTGTTCCGTCACTGCTTATTTTTCTTTCAATGAGTTTTATGTTTCCAATATAGTATTCCTCAGAAAAGGTTTCTCTGAGAGATTTTGACCATTCAGTAATTTCCTGTATTGAGATTGCATATTTTTTATAAATCCACTGAATCAGTTGTCTGGCTCTGTAAGAAGGAAGAGATTTATTTTTTATTATTTCTTCTAACTGTTTCAGGTCATAGACTTTTAAGTTTTTTTCAGGCATTACTAATAACGGAACTCAGGCAAGGGAACTCTTAATCTGGTCAGATAATTTCTTAGATAACCGCAAACTGCTTCAGGATTATCAATTAATTCAAAATATTTTAAATCATCAAGACTTATGGCACCTATGGCATGTGGAGAAGTTTTAAACCAATCAATAAGACCTTTCCAGTATTCAGAACCATAAAGAACTACAGGAAATGATTTGATTTTGCCAGTTTGGACAAGCGTAAGAGCTTCAAAAAGCTCATCAAATGTTCCAAATCCTCCTGGGAAAATTACAAATCCAATTGAGTATTTTATAAACATTAGCTTTCTTACAAAGAAATATCTGAAATTTAATGAGATATCAAGATATTTGTTTGGATGCTGTTCATGAGGTATTTCAATATTTAATCCTATTGACTTTCCTCTGCCAAGTTTTGCACCTTTGTTTGCAGCTTCCATTATCCCTGGGCCACCTCCAGTGATAATAGAAAAACCTGCCTGACTCAAAGCCTTCGCAACTTTAAATGCTTCCTGATAATAAAAACTTTCTTCTGTTAATCTTGAGCTTCCAAATATTGATACTGCCGGACCAATTCCATGAAGGGTTTCAAATCCCTCAACAAGTTCTGATTGAATTCTGAACACTCGCCACGTGTCTGTAGTTTTAAAATCCTCTATCATACTCATCCTCAATAATAGTTGTTCTTATTAATGCGAGTATTGCTGAATGAGGGACTATAAGATATTTTTTCCCTTCAAACTCTACCTCAATGCTTGCATCTTTAAGAAATAATGCATAATCTCCTTCACGAGCTTGAAGTGGAATATATTTTATATATTCTGCATTTGATTGCTTCCATGGTTCTTCAAGCACTGCAGAAGGATCATTTACAGGGTAACCTGGTCCAACTTTAATTATTCTTCCACCAAGAACCTTATCTTTTTCTTTAACAGTTGGTGGCAAAAAAAGACCAGCGGATGTTTTGTCTGCTTTTTCATCAACTTCAATAAGAACCCTGTCTCCAACAATTATCAATTCTCTTTTTGTTTTCATATTTTTATTTTAGCTTAGCCGCACTTTGTAAAGCCACAGCTGTGGCATATAATGCAGCCTTCTTCATAGGAGAGACTACTTCCACATTCAGGACATGCTCCATAATGGGCAGTTTCAGAGTAGTCTTTTTTGTCTTCGGATTCAATTTTACTATCTGTGGTGTTTTTAAGCTCAGCTTCTATTGCTTTTGCAATTGCATCTGAACAGCTTGTTATTTTTCCATTTCTAGACCATACAGGAGCATGGCATGAGATTCCTTTAAGCTGTGTTACTATCTCCTTTGGTTCAATTCCACTTCTTAAGGCAAGTGATATAAGTCTTCCTATTGCTTCTGCCTGTGATGCAGCACATCCTCCTGCTTTTCCTATATTAGTAAACACCTCAAATGGATTGTTGCCTTCATCTTTATTGATTGTCACATAAAGATTTCCACATCCTGTTTTCATTAAACGTGTTACTCCATGCAGTACCTCTGGTCTTTTTCTTGGTTTAAGGTTTATTTGCAGGGTCTCGGTTTTTCCTTTCTGAATAACCTGTCCCTGTCTTGAGCCATCCCTGTAAACTGTAACTCCTTTGCATCCGAGGCGATATGCAAGAAGATAAACCTCTCTAACATCTTCTTCTCGAGCATAATTTGGCAGATTTACTGTTTTGCTGACAGCATTGTCAACATACTGCTGAAAGGTAGCCTGCATTCTGACATGCTCAGATGGAGATATATCGTGAGCGGTTAAAAATATTTTCTTTATGTCTTCCGGAATTTCTTTTATTCCCTGAATTGAGCCAGTTTCTGCTATTTTGTCAGCGAGTGCATCTGAGCTGAGCCCAAATTTTTCAATTTCTTTTTTGAAATAAGGATTGAACTCCATAAGTCTTGTCCCGTCCATTACATTTCTTGTGAAACACACTGCAAAGAGTGGCTCTATTCCTGAAGAGCATCCTGCAATTATACTAAGTGTTCCTGTCGGTGCTATAGTGGTTATGGTTGCATTTCTGAGAGGCATTTTATCGTAATATATGCTTTTTGGATAGTTTGGGAATGTCCCTCTTTCTTTTGCAAGTTCTTGAGAAGCAGCTCTTCCTTCTACCAGTATGAATTTTGCCAGTTCTTCTGCTAACTGAAGAGCCTCCTTTGAATTATATGGAATTTTTAACTGAATAAGCATATCTGCCCAGCCCATTACTCCAAGACCGATTTTTCTGTTTGCCTTTGTCATTTTTTCAATAACAGGAAGTGGATATTTATTTGCATCAATTACATTGTCAAGAAAATGAACTGCTTTCCATACAGTATCTTTGAGGGTTTCCCAGTCTACTGTGTTACCTTTTACCATCTTTGCAAGATTTATTGAGCCAAGATTGCATGATTCATAAGGAAGAAGTGGTTGCTCTCCGCAGGGGTTTGTTGCTTCAATTTCACCAAGGGCAGGTAAAGGATTCTGAGCATTTATTCTATCAAGAAATACAATTCCTGGTTCGCCATTTTTCCATGCCTGATGAACAATAAGATCAAAAATTTCTCTTGCTTTGAGGCGTTTTACTGCTTTTGCTGTGCGAGGATTTACGAGGTCATATTCTTCATCATTTATTACAGCTCTCATAAATTCTTCTGTAAGTCCAACAGAAATATTGAAATTTGTAAATCTTGTGAGATCATCCTTACATGTAATAAATTCAATGATATCAGGATGATCAACTCTCAGTAATCCCATATTTGCACCACGTCTCCTGCCGCCCTGTTTTACTGCTTCTGTTGCTGAATCAAATACACTCATAAAAGATACAGGACCAGAACTTATGCCCCGGGTTGTCCCAACAACATCTCCTTTTGGTCTCAAACGGGAAAAACTGAAACCTGTTCCTCCACCAGATTTATGTATAATTGCTGCATACTTTACAGCATCAAAAATTCCTTCCATGGAGTCTTCAACCGGGAGAACAAAACAGGCACTGAGCTGTCCAAGAGGTGTTCCAGCATTCATGAGTGTCGGGGAGTTTGGTAAGAATTTAAAAGTTGCAATTAGTTCATAAAATATTTCTTTAGTTTTGGTAACCTCTGTCTCTGATTTTCCATAAAAAGCATCAACCTCAGCAATGGCTACTGCAACTCTTCTGAATAACTCTTCAGGTGTTTCAATAATTTTCCCCTCTTCATCTTTTTTCAAGTATCTCCTTTTTAAAACTTCTCTGGCATTCTGAGATAATTCAATTTTATCTTCTGTGCTTTTCATAATTCCTCCTGCAAAAAATATACAATTATTATATAATATTACAATTTTGGATATATGGCAACAGAGATTTTTCTACTTCTTTTTAACCTTTTTTTGATCCTTCTGTGCGCAGAAGTATTTACAAATGGTCTTGAAGTTTTTGGAAAGAAACTTTCTCTGAGTCAGGCAATTGTAGGAAGCGTGCTTGCAGCTGTTGGAACAGCCCTTCCTGAAACAATTATTCCACTTGTTGCTATTTTTTTCCATAAAGGTGAGGCTGGACATTCCATAGGAGTTGGAGCAATACTTGGTGCTCCTTTTATGCTTTCAACAATGGCATTTTTAATGATAGGTTTAACAGTGGTTTCAGGTTATGTTGTAAAAAGACGAGCCTTTGTTTTTGAAGCGGAAATATTAACAATAAAAAGAGATCTAATTTTTTTCTTTTTAATGTATTCGAGTGGAATATTTTTACCTTTAATTATAAACTGGCATATAATTGTTGCAGTTATGCTTCTGTTCGGGTATATTTTTTACCTTTATAAAACCTTCAGAAGCGAAAGTGATGAAATTCTTCATGAAGAAAGACTCTATTTTGAAAAAATATTCGGTAAAATTCTTCCAGTTAAAAAATTAAAAATTTTTTTTTCATTATTGCAGGTTTTATTAGCTCTTTTAATAATGATTAAGGGCGCTCATGGATTTGTTGAGGCACTTTGGAAGGTTTCATTTAAGCTCGGATTTGATCCTCTTCTTTTTGCACTTTTAATTGCTCCTATAGCAACTGAGTTGCCAGAAAAGTTTAACTCTATTACATGGACATTTAAAGGAAGAGATACTCTTGCAATGGGAAATGTAACTGGTGCTATGGTTTTTCAGTCAACCTTTCCTGTTTCTATAGGAATCATATTTACAGAATGGAACATTACAGGCTACGCATTTCTAAGTGCCTGTCTTGCACTTCTATCAGGCTTGATAATATTAGGAGAAATCCACTTCAGAAAGAGGATTTCTCCCTTTACTTTAATTTTTTCGGGCTCTTTTTATTTAATCTATGCCCTTTTAATTATCAAACCCTTTTAATTACTCTTCTTCCTCCTCTAACAGTTCCTCAACTTCTTCTTTACCTTCTTCAAGCTCATCTTCCTGTTCTTCATCTTTCATGAGAAGCAGGGCAAGAAACTCTCCAACATGTGTTTTTTCTTCTCTTGCAATATCAAGAAAAATTGCTTTGGTTTTTTCATCCTTTGTTAGTGAGGCAAGTTGCTCATAAAGATTGATTGCATCAAGCTCAGCTATAAGTCCGATTCTTAGAATCTGTTTTTCAATGTCTTCATCTGTCAGTTTTTCCATTGAAAAAGGTATTTTGGAAAGCATGTCATCCTCCCGTTTTTATTTAAATTATAACTTTTTTAAACTAATTTTAAAAATTTTCTTTAATCAGAGATAGCCATACATATCTTTCAAGAAAACTTCCTTCTACATTTTCTTCCATTTCAAGAAACATCTTGAAAGGAACTGTAAAGGTAAAAAGATAATCTCCAAGCTGTTTTCTCACATATTTTCTTGCAGAAATGTCTGTAAGACCAACTACCGCCCTTTGTTTCTCTGATACTGCCTCTCTGTATGCATATATTCCTATTGTCTGACAACCAGCACCCCATGGAATTATAACATTTTCAAAATTTTTTCTTTCGTAATTAGCAAGAACAACCATTGCTGAAAGCTGATGTGGAGTAACAGGAAACACAACAACCACAGGCTCTTCCTCAGGATTAACATTTTTTAAAGGCTTGAAAATCACATACTTTGCAGGAATTTCCATTATCGGTAGCTGTTCAACAAATTTTTTAACATTTTCAGGTTCTTTCAGATATCTTTCTCCTTCAAGAAAGTCTTCATAGAATTCTCTGGTTATATAAGGTTTAATTTGTTCAGCAATATTTTTGCCTGTTTGCCATTCTTTGTTCCCAATTGAAAGAAAATAATAAAAACATTCTAAACCTCCAGGAAAATCTAAATATTTATTTCCAAAACCAAGTCCAACTCCACCACCCCAGCAACCATGCGTATTTCTGTCAAATACTGCCACTTTCCCTGTTGATGCATTAACAAACATCCACATCACGCATCCCCATTTCCCTTCCTTAAACTGTAAAGCATTTTCTGGTTTTTTATCAGACCATATTATTGCAACAGGATTTAACTTCATTTTTAAAGCTTTAACTATCTTGCTGTCCATTCTACCCCCTTTTCTGTTATTTTAAAAAATTTTTGTTATTTTTTTTATTTTGTTGTAAAATTTAAAAAATATTTCAGGAGGTATCCAATGAGAGAAGAAGAGATTATTGAAATTCTTAAAAAAGAAAATGAAGACTTCAGAAAGCTTTATGAAGAACACAGACATCTTGACAGACTTCTTGATGAAATTAACAGAAAACCTTATTTAACTCCTGAAGAAGAATTTGAAAAAAAGAGAATGCAGAAGGAAAAGCTTTACAAAAAGGATAAAATGGCTGAGATGATAAGACAGTATAGATTAAAGTTCTCTCAGGAGACAGCTCAATGAGAAGTGATACAATAAAAAAAGGTCTTGAGAGAACTCCTCATAGAGCACTTCTTTATGCAACAGGATTTCCAAAAACCCAGATAAACAAGCCATTCATTGGTGTTGCAACAAGTTTCACTGACATAATACCTGGCCATATTTCAATGAAGGAGCTTGAAAGATTTATTGAAAAAGGAATCCATACAGCCGGTGGTTATCCCTTCTTTTTCGGAATACCGGGTATATGCGATGGAATAGCAATGGGACACAGGGGAATGAAGTATTCTCTTCCATCAAGAGAGTTAATTGCAGATTTAATTGAATGCATAGTTGAGGCTCATCAGTTTGATGGCATAGTCTTACTGACAAATTGTGATAAAATTACTCCTGGTATGCTTATGGCTGCTGCAAGACTTGATATACCAGCAATCCTGCTTACAGCAGGACCAATGCTTGGAGGATATTATAAGGGACAGAGAAGAAATCTTACCACAGATACTTTTGAGGCTGTAGGCAAATTTAAGAAGGGATTGCTTGCCAAAAAAGATCTTGAAGCTCTTGAGATGTGTGCATGTCCAACAGCTGGTTCATGTCAGGGAATGTATACTGCAAATACAATGGCATGTATTACTGAAGCACTTGGGATGAGCCTTCCTTATGTTGCAGCAACGCCTGCGGTTATGTCAGAAAAAAGAAGACTCGCATTTGAAACCGGAGTAAAGATAGTTGAAATGATTAAACAAAAAGTGAATGCAAGAAAGATTCTGACAAAGGAAGCATTTTACAATGCAATCATGATAGATATGGCACTTGGAGGCTCAACAAATACAGTATTACATATTAAAGCAGTTGCCCGTGAAGCAGGAGTTGAGCTTCCGCTTGAAATTTTTGGTGAAATAAGCAGAAAAACTCCACATATTGTAAATATAATTCCATCCGGTGAGCATTATATGGAAGACCTTTACAGAGCAGGTGGAATTCCTGCTGTTCTTAAGAGACTTAAGGATAAACTTTACTCAAATTTGACGGTTTCAGGAGTTGACATAAAACAGATTGCAGAAAAGGCAGAAATTTATGATGAAGATGTAATTCGTCCACTTAAGAAAGCATATCATAAAGAAGGAGGCATTGCTATACTTAAAGGAAGCCTTGCTCCTGATGGAGCTGTTGTGAAACAAACAGCTGTTTCTCCTAAGATGCTCAAGTTTGAGGGAGTTGCCCGTTGTTTTGACTCAGAAGAGTCTGCCATGAAAGCAATTCTTGATGGAAGGATAAAACAAGGAGATGTAATAGTTATAAGATATGAAGGACCTTCAGGAGGACCCGGAATGAGGGAGATGCTTTCTCCGACATCAGCAATTACAGGAATGGGATTGAATGAATCAGTAGCACTTATTACTGATGGAAGGTTTTCAGGAGGAACCCGTGGACCGTGTGTAGGACATGTGTCTCCTGAGGCTGCAAAAGGAGGACCGATTGCAGCTATTAGGGATGGTGATAAGATTTTGATTGATATTCCAAAAAGAAAACTTGAAATTTTAATTCCTGAAAGAGAAATTAAAAGAAGACTTAAAAACTGGAAACCACCGAGACAAAAAATAAAAGGATATTTAAACAGATATGCACGGAATGTAACTTCTGCAGATAAGGGCGCTGTAATGGATTAAATCCGGTGATGCAAAATGTTTTCTGAGGATCTTTTAAGAAATATACCATCTGTTGATAAAATTTTGAAGAATGAAAAAATAGAGCCACTTTTTAAAAATTACTCTTATATCATTGTTCGTGAGGCTGTCAGAAAGGTTCTTGAAGATTTAAGGAGAAAAATTAAAGAAGGTCTAAAAAGTCTTCCAGATGAAGATAAATTGTTTGAGGAAGTAAAGAAAATTATTAATACACATGAAAAGTATTCTCTTAGACCTGTGATAAATGCTACAGGAGTTGTTATCCATACAAATCTTGGCAGGTCAGTTCTTCCCGAGGAAGCAATAAATCATATTATAGATGTTTGTTCCTCTTACAGCAATCTTGAGTATGACCTTGAAAAGGGGCAGAGAGGGAAAAGACATATACATCTCATTAATGCAATAAAAAGAATTACAAATGTTGAATCTGCTACTGTGGTAAACAATAATGCAGGTGCTGTTTTTCTTTGTTTAAACACACTTGCAAGAGACAAAGAAGTGATTGTTTCCAGAGGAGAACTTGTAGAAATTGGCGGTTCTTTCAGAATTCCTGATGTTATGGCTTCCTCTGGAGCAATTCTCCGTGAGGTAGGGACAACAAATAAAACTCGTTTGATTGATTATGAAAATGCAATAAATGAAAATACAGCCCTTTTACTTAAGGTGCATAAATCAAATTTTAGAATGATAGGTTTTACGGATGAAGTTTCTGTTGAGGAACTTGTTCATCTTGGTAGAAAAAAAGGAATTCCTGTTATGGTTGATCTTGGAAGTGGCTGTTTCATTGATCTAAAAAAATATGGTTTTTATACAGAGCCATCAGTTCAGGAAATTCTGTTTCAGGGAGCGGATATTGTTACATTCAGCGGAGATAAACTTCTTGGTTCAGCTCAGGCTGGTTTTATTCTTGGGAAATCAGAACTTGTTGAAAAAATATCTAAAAATCCACTTATGCGTGCATTGAGAGTTGATAAAATAACATTGGCAGCTGTTGAGGCAACATTGAGACTATATATAGATGAAAGGGAAGCAATAAAGAAAATTCCCACACTCAGGATGATTCTTGAGGATATAGAAACAATTAAAAAGAAGGCATTGAGAATTATAAGATTATTTAAAAAACATGGAATTGATGCCCTTCTGCAGGAAGATATATCTATACCAGGTGGGGGGTCGCTTCCTGAATTCGGTGTCAAAACATATGTTGTAGCAGTTAAACCAGAGGTATCTTCTCAGGAGTTTGCAAGAAAATTGAGAGAAACTGAGCCGCCTGTAATTGTGAGAATAAAGGAAGACATGGTTATTTTTGATCCGAGAACCATTCAGGAAAAAGAGATTCCATTGCTTATAAATTCAGTAAAGCAAGCATTATGAACCTGAGGGTGGAATATCAGGAAATAGAAAAAAAGATTCTTCATCCAAAAGCTTCTTTAAGCTTTCAAACAAAAGGAAGACTAAGACCAGAAGCAGAGGATGATATCAGAACCCCTTTTCAGAGAGACAGAGACAGAATAATTCACAGTAAAGCATTCAGAAGGCTCAAGCATAAAACTCAAGTTTTTTTTTCTCCACAGGGAGATCACTACAGAACAAGGCTTACTCATGTGCTTGAGGTATCACAGATAGGAAGAACAATTGCAAGAGCACTGAGACTCAATGAAGATTTAACAGAAGCAATAGCACTCGGGCATGATCTTGGTCACACTCCTTTCGGTCATGCAGGTGAGGCAATTTTAAGAGAGCTTCATCCGGGCGGGTTTGAGCATAATGAGCAGAGTTTGAGAGTTGTTGATGTTCTTGAAAAGAATGGGGAGGGATTGAATCTTACCTTTGAGGTAAGGGATGGCATACTCATGCACTCCAAAGGAAGAGGAAAGATTCTGAGTGATGAACCAGCAACACTGGAGGGGCAGATTGTAAGGATTGCAGATATCATTGCATATTTAAATCATGATCTTGATGATGCATTGAGGGCAGGGATAATTAAAGAAAGGGAAATTCCCAAAGAGTTTTTAAAAGTTTTTGGTAATAGACACTCAGAAAGAATAGATAGAATGGTAAGGGATGTAATTTTCAGTACAATTAAAGATGATCATGAAAAAATTTCCATGTCTTCTGAAATTGAAGAAATGCTTTACAATTTCAGAGATTTTCTTTTTGAAAGGGTTTACTACAATGAAGCAGTTATAAAAGAATTTGAAAAGGCAAGGCTGATGCTTGAAGTCCTTTATAATTATTATCTTGAAAACCCTCATTTAATAGGTGCAGAGGGGCTTTCAGAAGCAGAACTTCACAGAAGAATATGCGATTTTATAGCAGGGATGACAGACAGATACGCACTTTACACATTTGAAAAGATATTTATTCCAAAAAGCTGGGTAATATCATAAGGGAATTAATGATTGAAGGTATTGGTGTAGACATTGTAGCAATTGAGAGAATAAAAAAAATGTACGAAAAATTCGGTAGAAAATTTTTAGAAAGGTTATTTACTGAAAAGGAAATAAATTACAGTTTCAACCATTCAAATCCATTCCCACATCTTGCTGCACGATTTGCAGCCAAAGAGGCAATTATTAAAGCTCTGAAAAAACCGGATGGATTGAATCTTAAAGATATTGAAATAATAAACAGTTCTGATGGCTCACCTGTTGTAAAGATCGGAAAAATATATAATAAAAAAATTTTTCTCAGCATTTCTCACGAAAAAACCCATACAGTAGCCCTTGCCTTAGTGGTTGATGTTAAATCTTAAAACCCTCTGTTACTTCCATAAGTTTTTTTGAAGTATCTGAAAGTAAACTTGAAACATCTACTATTTTATTTACCATTGTTGACATTTCATCTATTGGTTCTTTTAGTCTTTGAGCATAAGCAGAGTTCTCATCAACCAATTCTTTCTGTTTCTGTAAAGTTTCATTGATTTCTTTTATAATCTGCTCAGTTTTTATTATAGTTGAGTCAATATTATCAAATACTGAAACTACTTGAGATACTGTATCTGTTACTGTCCCGAGATAACTGGCTTCTTCTTCAAGTCCTCCAGTAATAGCTTTTGCTTCTTCATGAAGTGATCTTATAATATTTTCAATATGTTTTGATGATCTGGTTGCTTTTTCAGAGAGGGCTTTTATTTCATCAGCAATGACAGTAAAACCTCTGCCTTCTTCTCCAGCTCTTGCTGCTTCAATTGAAGCATTCAATGCAAGAAGGTCTAATCTGTTTGCTATCTCATTTATTATTGTTGATATTGTTTCTATTTCTGTCAGTTTTTCAGAAAGAGTTTTCATTTTACTATTTATATTTTGGGCAATGGTTTTAATTAATTGCATGATTTTAGCAGTTTCAGTAACAGCTTCTGAGCCTTTTAAGAGTGTACTCATAGACTCATTTGAGATATCCATTGCTGTTCTGATTTTTTCATCTGTTTGTGTGGTAATATCTGAAGTTTTTTCTACAAAATAGGAGATTTTTTCAACTTCCTCCTTATGGATTTCCATACTGTTCTGCAATTTCTGAATTATTTCACTTATAATCTGGCTTTTCTGCTCTAATTCATCAGCTGATTTTTTACTTTCTATTATAACCTCGCCTATTTTGTAACTCATAAGATTGAAGGCATCTGCCAGAGAACCGAAAACATCAGGAGTAGCCTCAGCCTTCAGTGTGAGATCTCCTTCTGATACAGATGTCATAAGCTGTAAAAATTTTATTAAATTATTCTGCATTTCTTTCTTTTCTTCTTCGATCTGAACAAATGTATTAAGTTTATCTGTTAAGAGATTAATTGCATCTGCAATTTTTTGAAACTCATCTGCAGTTTTTAATCTAATTTTTTTCTCATAATTTTCTCTTCTTATATTTTCTATTGCATTTTCAATTGCTGAAAGAGGAGATATAATGTGTTTTTTAAACCATAAAATATTAGCTGTTGAAATTCCTACAAAAGCAATAGCAAGCAACCCAAAAGCAGGTGCAAAATTTATTAAATTGCTCATGATTTTTTCTTCTCCATAAATTGTGTATGCTGTTGCGATGACTCCAGAAAGAATAATGAGAAACAGGATAGTAGAAAGAAAGAATACTCCAAGAAATTTTCTATAAAGAGCTTTACCTTTTTTTTCAACCTTTTCAGACATATAAACCTCCTACGAAATTTTAAATTTATAAAATATGGAAAAAAAATTATAAAAATGTCAATTTTTGATTTTTTGCCTTCTGGATAATTTTATCTAATGATTCGTTTCCTTCAATTGATGCTAATCCTATGCTTATAGATGGATAAACCGAGATTATGCTTTCAGAAATTCTATCAACAATATTTTCATCATTTTCTTCTACTTTTAAAATAATACCGAATTCATCATCTTTCAATTTTGCAGAAATGTCATTTTTTCTTAAAGAGTTTTTTATTTGCTGGGCTATTTTAATTAAAATTTCGTTTTTAGCCATGAAACCACCTGTGTCTTTAATTTTATCAAGATTTTCAACCTTTACCAGAAGAAAAACATATTTCTTACCCTTTTTTGCTAAGACATTGATTTTTCCCAGTTTTTCTTTAATATAATCTTTTTC
>CAZDXM010000129.1:0-6547 GCA_964509535.1 uncultured Thermodesulfovibrio sp.
ATCTTATAGATGGAATAATAAAGGCTTCAAACTCTGAAAAAGCAACAGGTGAAACCTTTTTTATAGCGGACTGTCAACCATATGATACCAATCAGATAGTTTCTGCCATATCAGAAGCCCTGAGTAAAAGACCTCTAAAAATCAGAATTCCAGAGAAAGCAGGAATATTTTTAATTAAAATATTTCAAAAATTTGACAAAAAAAGTATAATAAATAACGATAAACTGAAGGAATTAACCCAGCCATGCTGGGTTTGCTCTACAGAAAAAGTCGAGAGATTACTCGGCTTTAAAACAAAAACTGAATTAAAGGAAGGAATGCTATGGACAGCAAAGTGGTACAAAATGAATCAATGGATATAAGAAAAACAGATCCATTTGAAAAATGCTTTAAATTCAAAGAACAACTTGAAAAAATTTTATCACTTGGAATCTATCCGTACTTCAGGATGATTGAGTCTGCGCAGGGTCCTGAAGTGATTATGAATGGAAGAAAGATGATAATGATAGGTTCAAATAACTATCTTGGACTGACCAATCATCCAAAAGTAAAAGAAGCTGCGATAAATGCAATAAAAAAATACGGAACAGGTTGTGCAGGCTCAAGATTTTTGAATGGAACACTTGATATCCATGTAGAACTTGAAGAAAAACTTGCATGGTTTACAAAAAAAGAAGCTGCTCTTGTTTTTACAACAGGATTTCAGGTAAACCTTGGAGTAATCTCTTCTTTAATTGGCAAAGATGATGTTGTAATAATTGATAAAATGGACCATGCAAGCATAGTTGATGGTTGCAGACTTTCCTTTGGAGAGGTAAAAAGATACAAACACAATGACATGGAAGATCTTGAGAGAGTTCTTAAAGAATGTGAGGGTAGACCAAAACTTGTTGTGGTTGATGGAGTTTTCAGCATGGAAGGAGATATTGTCAAACTACCAGAGGTTTATGAACTTTGTAAAAAATACCGTGCTCGTCTTATGGTTGATGATGCTCATGGAATAGGTGTTTTAGGTGACACAGGTCGTGGTACTGCTGAGCATTTTGGACTGGAAAACGAAGTTGACCTTATTATGGGAACATACAGTAAGTCCCTTGCTTCAATTGGTGGATTTATTGCGGGTGAAAGGGATATCATAAATTATATCAAACACTTTGGACGTTCATTTATATTCAGTGCAAGTCCTCCACCTGCCTCAGTAGCCGCAGTTTCTGCTGCAATAGACATAATTGAAAACGAACCTGAAAGAAGACAGCAACTCTGGAAGAACACAAATAAAATGCTTAAAGGCTTTAAAGAACTCGGATTTAATATCGGAGTGGCAGAAACTCCAATAATTCCTGTAATCGTTGGGGAGGATGAGCTTGCATTCAAATTTGTAATGATGCTTCAGGAAGAAGGAATTTTTGCCAATGTGGCAGTTTCTCCAGCTGTTCCACCAGGGAAGGCTCTTATCAGAACAAGTTATATGGCAACTCATACTGATGAGCACCTTGACAGAGTTCTTGAAGCATTCAATAAAGTAGGTAAGGCACTTGGTGTTATTTAATTCTATATTTCAAATACAGGGAGCTTAATCCTCTAAAGAATCATAAAAAATTTTATTATGAAAATAAAAATAAAAGAAGTTAGTGACAATAAAGGACTGAGAGAGTTTGTCACTGTTCCTTCCTGCATATACAAAAATGACCAATTTTATGCTTCTCCCCTTATAAAAGATATGATGGAACATCTTACAGACAAAAACCCTTTTTTTAAAAGAGCTAAAGCTAAGTTTTTCATTGCCTATAATGATGGGATACCTGCTGGTAGAATAGCTTCAATTGTAAATTATGCCCATCTTGAATTTCATAAGGATAATGTTGGATTCTTTGGTTTATTTGAATGTATTAACGACAAAAATATTGCCAATGCTCTGTTTGATGCAGCAAAGAATTTTCTTATTGAAAACAATCTCCAAATAATGCGCGGACCAATGAATCTTTCAACCAATGAAGAATGTGGATTCCTTTTTGAAGGATTTGACAGCCCCTCTATGATCATGATTCCTTATAATCCACCCTACTATAATGAACTTGCATCAGCCTATGGAATGACAAAAGTAAAAGACCTTTACTGCTTCATTGTTGATGTGCCAGAAGTGCTTCCCTCAAAGATAGACAGAATTGCTCGTTATGCTGAAAAACAGGGTATAACAGTTAGAACCGTTAATTTAAAAAATCTGAGAGAGGAACTTTATGCCTTTATGGAAGTTTACAATGAAGCATGGCATGAAAACTGGGGATTCATTCCTATAACAAAGGAAGAGATTGACTACATGGCAGAAAAACTCAAACCTGTTGCATTATCTGAACTTGTAATTGTTGCTGAAAAAGACTCTCAGCCTGTTGGTTTTTTTGGTGCCATACCTGATTTCAATGAGGTTTTAAGAAAAATAAAGGGTAGATTAACTCCTCTATCTATTTTAAAGGCTTTATATTACAAAAAAAAGATTCATTCAATGAGGCTTCTTCTTTTCGGAGTAAAAGAGGCTTTCAGGCACAAAGGAGTAGAATCTATAATGATTCGTGAAGCCTTCAAGGGAGCAGTAAAGCACGGCTTCAAAAAATGTGAGTTTTCGTGGATACTTGAGGACAACTATGAAACAATAAATCTCACTAAGGTTGTTGGTGCAAAAAGATATAAAACCTTGAGAATTTACGAAAAGAAAATCAATTAAAGGACTATACCTTATAAATTTAATAAAAGGAAGGTTATGAACTGGTATCAGCAGAGTTCAAAGGAAATATATAACAAACTTAGCACAACAGAAAAAGGACTTACATCCGAAGAAGTAAAAAAACGTATTGAAAAATACGGAAGGAATAAACTTGCTGAAGAAGTAAAAATTAACAGGCTCAAGATTTTCCTGCATCAGTTTGCAAGTCCTCTCATTTATATTCTTATAATCGCAGGAATTATAACAATTTTCCTCCGAGAATACATTGATGCAGGCGTAATTTTAGCAGTTGTAATACTCAATGCTTTAATTGGCTATTTTCAGGAATACAAGGCTGAACAAAGTGTAAGGGCATTGAAAAAAATGCTTGTTCCACGGGCAAAAGTTTTACGAGATGGCGTTGAAAAGGAAGTAAACAGTGAAGAGCTTGTTCCGGGAGATATTATTTTTCTTTATTCAGGAATTCGTGTTCCCGCTGATATAAGGCTTATTCATACACTGGAACTAAAGATTGATGAATCTATACTTACAGGAGAGTCACTACCTGTTGAAAAGCATCATCACACCATAAGGGAGGAAAATCTCACCTACGGTGACCAGAAAAACATGGCATTTATGGGAACAATTGTGGTAAGTGGAAGAGCAAAGGGTGTGGTAGTTGAAACAGGTATGAATACTGTTTTCGGCAAGATTGCAAAACACATAAAAGAAGCAGAAATAGTAAAAGCACCTCTTCAGGATAAGATAACCAGATTTGCAAACGCTATTGGTATCCTTGTTCTCTCAGCATCTGTCCTGCTTTTTATCGCTGGATTGATTGTAGGTGAGTCAATAAAAGATATGTTTATGACAGCGGTTGCTGCAGCAGTAGCTGCAATTCCTGAAGGCTTGCCTGTGGTTGTAACAATAGTTCTCGCAGTTGGCGTTGCAAGGATGGCAAAGCATAATGCAATTATAAGAAAGCTTCATGCAGTTGAAACACTCGGTAGCACTACAGTTATTGGCTCAGACAAGACAGGAACATTGACAAAAAACGAAATGACGGTGAAAGTTGTCTATGATGGAAAGAATGTTTATGAAGTTGAAGGAAGTGGCTATAAACCAGAGGGAAAAATTCTTCATAATGGGTTGCCTGCAAACCTGAAAGAGCATAGAACCCTCATTAAGGTTTTAAGGATAGGATTACTCTGCAATGAATCAAATGTATATGTTGAAAACGGGCAATACAAAGTTGAAGGAGACCCCACAGAGGGAGCCTTAATTGTTTCTGCTATGAAAGCAGGATTAATTCCTGAGGAAGAAAAAGAAAATTATCCTCAGATTGCCATAATTCCTTTTGAATCTGAAAGAGGATATATGGCAACCTTACATAAACATAAAGGTAAAAATTATCTCTTTTTAAAAGGTGCACCTGAGCGGGTTCTTGATATGTGCGCAAGAGATAATTTTGGAGAAGAAATAAACAGGGAAAGAATTTTACAGACAGCAGAAGAATTTGCCAAAAAGGGCCTTAGAGTTCTTGCCTTGGCTTACAGAGAAGTTAGTGAAGAAGTGGAGGAACTGACTTGCAAAGAAATTGAAAAATGTGACCATGTTTCTGGACTTATTTTTGTAGGACTTCAGGGAATGATTGACCCTCCAAGACCTGAGGCAATTGATGCAATCAGGGAATGCAAAAAAGCAGGAATCAGAGTAATCATGATAACAGGAGACCATGCAGTTACTGGAAAAGCGATCGGAGAGATGCTTGGAATCTCGGACAGTAAATCAAAAGTTCTAACAGGAAAAGAGATTGCAAAAATGACAGATGAGGAACTTTTTAATAAAGTAAAGGAAGTATCAATCTATGCAAGAGTGTCTCCAGAACATAAACTTAGAATTGTTCAGCAGCTTAAACGTCATGGAGAGATTGTGGCAGTTACAGGAGATGGAGTAAATGATGCACCTGCACTTAAGTCTGCCCACATAGGCATTGCAATGGGTAAAAGTGGAACAGATGTAGCCCGAGAAGCCTCTGACATGGTTCTTACTGATGACAATTTTGCAAGCATTTTTCATGCTGTAAGAGAAGGTAGAATAGTTTTTGATAATATTAGAAAAGTTACATTTTTTCTGATTCCAACAGGAGTTGCCTCAATTCTTTCAATTATTATAGCAATTATATTGGGTGTCCCAATTCCATATGTTCCCGCGCAGATACTCTGGATAAATCTTGTAACAAACGGGCTTCAGGATGTTGCACTTGCCTTTGAACCAGGGGAGAAAGGAGTTCTTGACAGACCTCCAAGACCTCCTAAAGAAGGAATCATGTCAAGGTTATTGATTGAAAGGACAATCATTGTTGGAGTTTTAATATCAGCAGGAATAGTTTTCAACTTTATCAATGCATTAGAAAATGGAGCATCTCTTGAAAAAGCAAGAACTATGGCTGTGACAACTATGGTGTTTTTCCAGTTCTTTCAGGCATGGAATAGCAGGTCTGAATATGAATCAATATTTAAAGTCAGTTTGTTAAGCAATCCCTTTCTGTTTTTCAGTCTAATTGCTTCCTTTATTGCCCAACTTGTTTTTATCTATGTTCCCGCACTTCAGTGGATTTTCAGAACAGAACCTATATCAATCACGGACTGGCAGAATATTCTTCTTGTTGCTCTATCAGTAATTATAGTAGTTGAAATAGATAAATGGCTCAGAAGGAGAAAAAAATAATATGAGAAATTTAAAAATTTTTATCTTGCTTATTAAAAATTTTTATGATAAAATATTAAACAAATGGAAGATCATAAGCTAAAAGTTTTCTGTACGGTAGCTGAAACAAAGAGTTTCTCAAAGACTTCTGAGATTATTCATCTTACACAGCCTGCTGTAAGTCTTCAAATTCAGGCCCTTGAGGAACTTTATGAGACAAAACTATTTGACAGATCAACAGGCAGTATAGCACTTACTCCTGCAGGTGAAATACTTTACAAATATGCAAAACAGATTTTAACACTTTATGCAGAAGCAGCAAAAGAAATAGGCAAAATTACAGGATTGATTAAAGGGTGTGTAAAGATAGGTGCGGGAACAACAGTTGGTAATTATATTCTTCCAGCTATTGCTGTAGATTTCAAGAAAAAACATCCCAAAATAAGACTCAGCGTATCAATTGGAAATACTAAAAAAGTTTTGGAAATGCTTGGTTCAAATATGATAGATTTCGGAATCATTTCAGAAATGCCCGGAAAGAGTAAATTTGCATCTGAACCGATTGTATCTGATGAATTATGTGTGATCTGTTCTTCTGACCATCCTCTGAGTAATCAAAAGTCCATATCTCTTTATGATATTATAAAAGAACCTTTTGTAATAAGAGAGGAAGGCTCAAGTACAAGGGTTATCATTGAAAAATTTCTTTCAGAACATGGATTAGGTATATCTAATTTGCACATAGCATTGATTCTTGGTAGCACAGGCTCCATTAAAGAGGCTGTTGAAAGAGGCATGGGTCTGTCAATTATTTCTAAGTGGGCTATCCGTAAAGAGGTATCATGTGGAAACTTAAGAATTCTCAAATTAAAGGAAGGTGAAATAAAAAGAGATTTTTATATTGTTTTGCTTAAAAATACCATTCTGTCTCCAGCGGTGGAGGAATTTATAACATATCTTAAAAACTATCCTTATTCAGATCTTCTTTTATAGAGGTTCACCAACTTTATGAAGTCTCACAACATTTCTATTACCAAGAAATGGAGAACTTGCCACAAATACAACAGGATCACCTTTTTTTACAAGATTCAAATTTTTTAATTCCGTTTCTGTTTGTTTTAAAAATATTCTGTCTATAAT
>CAZDXM010000130.1:0-3640 GCA_964509535.1 uncultured Thermodesulfovibrio sp.
AATTGGCGTAGACTTCCTCTTTCAACTCATCAGGTAATAATTGGAAGTCTTACAGGCTCAGCCGTAGCTTCAGGTGTCAGTGTGAAATCCGAAGTACTTTTTAAAATAGCTATTTCATGGATAATTTCACCTTTATTAGCAATGATTTTCTCATTTCTTTTCTATAAAATTCTTGAGAAAACAATATCAAGGCTGTCTTTCTTTAAGATTGAAAAACTATTAAGAGTTTTTCTTCTTTTTAGCGGGATTTTGATTTCTTATAATACAGGTGCTAATGAACTTGCTACAGTGCTCGGACCCGTGATTCATTATGGTATAGATATTAATAAGATTCTTTTATTCTTTATATCTTCTTTTGTTGTTTTTCTTGGAGCAACTCTTCTCAGCCACAGAGTTATTGAAACAGTTGGGAAAGGCATCACAACACTGGATCCTTACTCAGGATTTTCTGCTCAGTTTGGTGCAGGAATCTGTGTTTTATTTTTTACTTTTCTTGGAATGCCTGTTTCAACAACCTACTGTATAATAGGTGGTATAAGCGGCGTAGGAATGACAAAAGGAATAAAAACAGTAAAACTTTCTCTTCTTAAAAAAATAGCCATGAACTGGATAGTTGCACCATCTTTATCATTCATGATTACTTATATAATTATGAAAATTCTATAAAAGATCACAGTTTCCAAATCTCTTTATAAGTTCCCCTTCATTTGAATAGATATCAAGCTGGAAGAGAATTTTATTATTAATTGCATGGGTTGCGCAGGCAAAGCACAGGTCATATGCTCTGTATGCTATCTCAATCATATTAAGAATTCTTTCATCAACTCGTCCCTTCTTTATAAAATTCTGTGCTGCTCTTTTTATTGCAATATTTATAGCTCCTTTATTTTGTGTTGTGGCCACAATAAGATTTGCATCCTGAATAACTCCTTTTTCATCTGTCCTGTAATGATGAATCAAAGTGCCTCTCGGAGCTTCAACTATTCCTATTCCTTCACCAGTAAAGTTTTTGATTTCCTGGCGAACATTTTTATCTGTAATGCTTTCATCAGAAGCAAGTTTTTTTATGTTTTCTGCAGCATTGAGCAGTTCAATTGCCCTTGCCCAGTGATAGGCAAGTATGTTGTGAACAGGTTTTCCTCCGTAAAAATCAACCATTTTTTCATAGGCTTCCTGTGCAAGAGGTGTATTAAAACCTTTTCCAACATTAAATCGTGCAAGAGGACCAACACTGTAAAGACTTGTCTCTTCACCATCTATAAAATCTTTCCATCCAAACTTTTTCATATATGGAGCCTTTGTATAACTCCATGGCAAAGTTTTCTCTGCAATATATTCAAGATATTCTCTGCTTTTAAATCTGCCTATTTCATTACCTTTAGTATCAATGAATTTGTATGTTCCATCATAAAAGGCTATTTTATCATTCTCATCAACTCCACCAAGATAATTTAAAACAACCCTGTATATATCTGACCTGAAAAATTCCTCATATTTTCTGTTTTTAAGAATATAGTCTTCAAAAATTTTAAGAGTTAATTTGCCCAATTCTATTAACTCATCTGCGATTTTAAGGATTTCTTTTCTTTCTTCTTCTGTTACAGATTTAGCCCATCCACCAGGAAGAGCAGTAACAGGATGAGAGGGTCTGCCTCCGAGTATTTCAAAAATTCTTAAAGCTCCTGCTCTTTTTTTGAGTATTTCTCTTCCAAGCTCTGTTCCGATTTTTTTAAAAACTCCTATTAAATTTCTTTCAGAAGGGGATGAATACAAACCACATATAAAATCAGGAAAGCCAAGGGCATAAAGCACTGCAGTATGATCCTCAACTATATGTGCATTATAAAATATCTCCCTTATTTTTCTTACAGCTACAGATGGTTTTACACTGAAGACTTCATCAGAGGCTTTTAATGAAGCAATAAAGTGAACTCCTCTGCAAACACCGCATATGGTGCTAACAAGTCTCGGGACTTCTTCAATTGGAACACCTCTTAAAATTCTTTCATATCCTACAAATTCAACTGTCTGCAGAAAAGCATTTTCAACATCTCCTTCTTTATCAAGAAAAATGCTGATTCTACCATGTCCTTCAATTCTTGTAAGTGGATTAATTTCTATTTTCCTCATTTTCTGCCACCAAGTTTATTTAAAAAAGATGTAAGTGTATATCTATAAAATAAAAAAACAGGTGCGGGAATTTTCTGAATAAGTTCCTCTTTTTCAACAATGCCTGCAATCATGCTTATCGCCCTCAAACCAAAGTCACTTACTCCTGAAACTGCTCCTCCACATCCTGTACATGGAATATTTACAGATGGACACCTGCAACCGCAATCTCCCTGAGTTAAAGGACCAAGACATAAATAACCCTGTTCCAGAAGACATCTATCAGACTCTTGAGTTCCTTCATGAAGTCTTTTTATTTCCTTCAGGGTTTCTTTGGGTTTTCCCCTTAAAATTGAATTTTTATCACACAACTCACATACTGACTTTCCATCTGTAATCCAGGAGCCAGAAGGAGGAAGTTCGTCTTTAAAAATCAAGTGGAAAACCCTCTTCATGTGTTCATGATGGGGAGGACAGCCTCCTATAAAGTAGTCAACATTAACCACCTGATTCAGAGTTTTCACTTTTTTTATGCTGGGAAGACCTGTCTTCGGAGTAATCTTATCACTGCTATCATTGCTGATAGTTTCAATATATGCGGTTTTAATAAGCTGTTCAGGAGTATGTAAATTAGCAAGTCCCCTTATTCCGCCTTCTGAGGCGCATATTCCAAGAGTAATAAGTTTTCTGCATTTATCTCTCATAATTTTTGCAATTTTTCCATGCTCTTTGGTATTCAGATTTCCACTGAAAAAGCCGAAATCAATGTAATCTGATGGTATTTTTTCAATATCCCGATATTTCAAATCTGTTATCATAGGAGTCCAGAAAACAATCTCAAATTTTTCAGTAAAGTTCAGAAAACTCTCAGACATATCAATAACTGACATGTCACATCCACCACAGCCTCCTGCAGTATAAAAAGCTATCTTTAATCTTTTCATTTTTATCTGTATTTAAGTTTTTTCAGTTCTTCTCCAAAATCTTTCATAGACTGAGCAAATTTTCTTCCCTCACCTGCTGAAATCCATTCAATCCTGATTCTTTCAGGTTCAAAACCAACTTCCTTAAGAATGCGTTTCAAAAGACTCACCCTCATCTTTGCTTTATTGTTACCATCTTTATAATGACATTCTCCCAAATAACAGCCACCAATAAAAACACCATCCGCACCTTTTGACAGGGCTTCAATAATAAACTCAGGCTCAATTCTTCCTGTGCAGGGAACTCTTATAATATAAACACCTGAGGGATAGGAATATTTCTGCATCCCTGCATTGTCTGCTCCCTGATATGCACACCACTGACATGCAAAAACTAATATTACTGGATTATTCTCTTTCATATTTACAATATTTTGCCATAAAATACATTAATCTTTTAAACACTCCCTGTTTCCTCACATAAAAATCTAAATGAAATGGATTCGTTGCTTCACATAAGAATCTAAATATAAGCATAACATGAATTATTCCTTCTATGGCGAACAGGTTTTATAGAACTTTCTGTTTTCTTATAAGTAATCATATCA
>CAZDXM010000131.1:0-2385 GCA_964509535.1 uncultured Thermodesulfovibrio sp.
TAATATATCTTATCGGACATTATCATAAAGAAAGAAAATGTTTAAAACCTGTTAAAATTCTTGTTAGAAACCCAAAAAAGTTTAATATTTTTTAGTGCAATTATTAAGATGAGTATTAATTAGACAAAGAGAATATTAAAAAATTATCTAATGTTTCATTTTAATTAACTGTATCTACAATGGCATGGTCTCCATGAACATCACGGACATAAACTTTAATAAGATTTCCACTAACCAGCTCTTGTTTATCAATCAAACACTTAATATAGTTATCAGAAGTTGCTGAAAATAGACCATTTCTTTTATTCTCAACTATAACCTCAAGCTCTGAGCCTAAGAATTTTTTAACGTATTCTGATTTTTTCCTTCTGGAAACTTCTATCAAACAGTTTGCCCTCTCTTTTCTCACATTATATGGAACCTGCTCTGACATTTTTGAAGCCTTTGTAAATGGTCTTTCTGAATATGTAAAAACATGTAAATATGAAAATCCTATCTTTTCTACGATTTTTAAGGTTTTTTTAAAGTCTTCCTCAGTTTCAGACGGAAAACCCACTATAATATCACTACCAATTGCTATCTGAGGATAAAGTTTCAGTATCTTTTCTATTTTTTCAATAAAATGAAAGGCTTTATACGGTCTGTTCATCAGATATAAAATTCTGTCACTTCCATGCTGCAGTGGTATGTGAAGATGTTTGCAAATTCTTCTGTCAGAAATAATATCAAGAAATTCTTCATCAATATAGTTTTGCTCTATTGAACTCAACCTTATTCTGAAATTTGAAGTTTCCTTAAGTATTATTTTAAGAAGATATTTTAAATTTACTGTATTTCTGAAATCAGTTCCATAAAGTCCTATATTGATTCCACTTAAAACAATCTCCCTGATTCCCATTGATTCATAATCTTTTATTTCGCTTATAATTTTTTCAATTCTATAACTTCTTGGTTTGCCTCTCAAATATGGAACAATGCAGTAACTGCAGAAGTGATTACAGCCATCCTGAATTTTAACTATAGCCCTGTGCCTTGAAATATTTAAACTGTCACTTTTGCACAGAAACTTAAACTGATCAGTTAAGCTCTCTTTTTTCAGGTTTGAAACTACTTTCAAATTTTCTGACTCAAGAGGCTTGTAAATTTCAGTATAACATCCTGTAACTACAATCCTCTTGCCGAGTTTTTTTGCCTTATTTATTATCTGCCTTGATTGAACCTCTGCCTTATGGGTTACAGCACAAGTATTTATGATCCAGCAATCCGCTTCATTTTCATCATCAGTAATTAAATAACCCTTCAGTCCTAAAAGTTTCTCCCACTTCTGCGATTCAGCCTGGTTTACCTTGCATCCATATGTAATCAAACATATCTTCATCTCTGTAAAAAACCTTCAAGGGAATGTCTGTGAGCCCTTACAATCTTTATATCAATAATCTTCCCCTTTTCAATGTCAGATGGAATCTTTACAATCTTGTTTGTTCTGCTTCTTCCAGTTGTAAATCCATCTTCATCCTTTCCATCAATGAGAACTTCCTGAATTGTTCCCTCTAAGGATTTATTTTTCTTTTCAGTTATTTCATCCTGAAGCCTTAAAACCTCGTTCAGTCTCTGAGATTTTATTTCTTCCTGGATTTGACCATCAAGTCTTCCAGCGGAAGTACAAGGTCTTGATGAGAATTTAAAAGCAAAAATTCCATCAAATTGAATTTCCTTTAATGCATTGAGAGTTTTTTCAAAATCTTCATCCGTTTCTTGAGGAAATCCTGTAATAATGTCTGAAGTAATTGAAATATCAGAGATCAGTCTTCTCAAAAGTTCAACTTTTTCAAAATATTCTTCATAGGTATATTTTCTGTTCATGAGTTTTAAAATCTTATTTGAACCAGCCTGAAGTGGAAGATGAATATGTTCACACACCTTTTCACAATCTCTCATAACTTCTACAAGCCTTTTTGATAAATCTTTTGGATGAGATGTAACAAATCTAATTCTTTCAATTCCTTCAATTTTATTCACTTTTTCAAGCAGTGTGGGAAAATCAACATCTCCATCCCTGTATGAATTTACATTCTGCCCAAGCAATGTTACTTCCTTATAACCTTCTGATGCAAGCATCTGAATTTCTTCAATAATGCTTTTTGCTGGTCTGCTTCTTTCCCTGCCTCGGGTATAAGGAACAACACAATAACTACAGTAATTATTGCATCCATAGATTATATTTACCCATGCTTTGACAGAGTCCTTTCTTAATGCAGGAAAATTAATCCATGCTATATCAGGATTCTCACAGGTAAAAATTTTTTGCCTAAGATTATTCTGCGCTATATCCTCAATAACATAAATGTTATCGGGTCCGATGACATAATCAATATAGGAAAACTT
>CAZDXM010000132.1:0-6764 GCA_964509535.1 uncultured Thermodesulfovibrio sp.
ATTTAATAGTTATAGATAAGATTATGCAAAGAGTTAAAGAGATAAATCCCAAATATCTTCTTGGTGAGGGTAAACTTAAAGAACTTATAATAAAAGCAATGGATATTGGTGCAACCCTTTTAGTTTTTGACCAGAATCTAACTCCATCACAAATAAGAGCCATAACTGATATTACAGAGTTGAAAGTTATAGACAGAAGCCAGCTTATACTTGATATCTTCGCAAAAAGGGCTCACTCAACAGACGGAAAGGTTCAGGTTGAGCTTGCCCAGCTGAGATATATGCTGCCAAGACTTACAGGTAAGGGAACTGCAATGTCCCGTCTTGCTGGTGGTATTGGTGGAAGAGGTCCTGGAGAGACAAAGCTTGAGATTGACCGACGCAGGATAAAAGAGCGAATTCATCATCTTGAACAAGAGCTTGAAAGACTTACTCTGGCAAGACAGCAGAGAAGAAAAAGAAGAAAAGAATTCTCCATCCCGATCGTATCAATAATAGGATATACAAATGCTGGGAAATCAACACTTCTTAACACTCTTACCAGAAGTTCTGTTTTTGTGGAAGACAAAATGTTTGCAACCCTTGATACATCATCAAGAAAGCTGAAATTTCCTGAGGAAAAGGAAATTATAATTACTGATACTGTTGGATTCATAAGGGATCTGCCTGATGACTTGCTTGCTGCCTTTAAAGCCACACTTGAAGAGCTTGAAGACGCTTCTTTGCTTATTCACCTTGTTGATATCTCAAGCCCTCAGTTTGAAAATCATATTGAGGCGGTAAACAAAATCCTTTCTGAGTTAAATCTTGATACAAAACCAACTTTGCTTGTCTTTAACAAAATTGATAAGGTTACATCAGTAGAGGCTGACCAGACATGTCGCAGATACAATGCAATAGGGATTTCAGCAGTTGATAAAAACACACTTTATCCTTTAATTGAGGCAATACAGAATAAAATCTGGGGAAAAGAGGCTATCTGTAGCGTTGCACAGTAAACTTATAAATTTCAAAATCAGAATCATGGGGGTCAATACCAGCCTTAAGCTTTGCTATTGTTAACTGTTCATCAACGCTATTAACTCCTTCAATATCAGGAAGTAGCAAGCCCTTCTGCCAGCCTCTTACAACAATTATACCGTATTTTTTGGGATCAAGTTCATCAATACTTTTAACAGGCTCTGGAGGGCTTAAAATATCAACTGAATACTCAAGTTCATCAAGTTCAGAAGTATCAACAGGTGGGAAACGAGGATCCTGTGTTGCTGCGGCAATCGCATTTCTTACTATTTCCATATATATATTTTCAGTGGCAGGTAAAAATGTTCCTATGCATCCGCGAAGCTTTCCTTTTTTCTTAATGGAAACAAAAACTCCAGCTTTCTTTGTCATATCAGGTGGAATCTGCTCGGGAGAATGAGTTTTTCCTGTTTTTACATAATCTTCAACAGTTTTTTTTGCAAGCTCCACATATGGATGCATAATTAAGTATACCAAAATTTGACTTAAACAAAAAAAAATATTTAAAATTGACCTCATGCGTACCAAAACAAGAAAGGGGAAAATAGTAATAAACACAGAAAGATGCAAAGGATGTAAATATTGTGTTTTAGCCTGCCCTAAAGGCTGCATCGGGATTTCTAAAAACTTTAACTCATCTGGCTACTTTCCTGCTCAATTTTTAAATTTAAACAATTGCACAGGTTGCACAATGTGTGCGGTTGTTTGTCCAGAAATAGCTATAGAAATATTTGTGCAGGATTAATCAGAGGAGGCTTTTATTGCGAATTGGCGCTATTTTATGCAACTGTAGTGGTCAGATAACTGAAAAGATTGAGTTTAAGGAACTAAGAAAGCTAATAAACAAAAAGATATCATGGATAAAAGAATTTGATTTAGCCTGTTCAGATAAAACTCTAAAGGAGCTTATAAATTTTTTAAAAAAAAGAAAAACAGAAGCTTTAATTATTATTGGATGCACTCCAAAAAATAAAGAGCATGTATTCCAGAATATTGCTAAAAAAGCAGGAATAAATCCTTATATGCTGAGAATTGTTAATGCAAGAGAACAGGTTGCATGGGTTACTGATAAAAGAGAAGAAGCATTGAAGAAGGTTTATGCTCTTTTCATCAGCGCTGTTGATAGATTGAAACAGCAGAAACCTCTCTTTGAAAAGGAATTTCCTGTATGTAAGAATATCCTGATAGTTGGTGCAGGTATAGCAGGAATTAAAGCAGCGCTCACCCTTTCAAAAGCAGGCAGAAAGGTTTATCTTGTAGAAAAAGAAAACTTCTTAGGAGGAAAGGCTGGCAAATATGAAAAACTTTTCCCTGATCTTGCATGTGGTTCATGCATCATGCACGAGATGGTTGATGAGATTTTTACCAGTAAAATTGAGCTGAGGCTAAATACTGAATTAAAGGAATTAAAGGGTTTTTTTGGAAACATACATGCAAAGATTAAATCCAAGCCATTGTATGTCAACATCAAAAAATGCATTGGATGTGCAGCATGTGAGAGTGTCTGTCCTGTTCAGGCTATTAAAGTTGACCCAATGAAACTGCCTGCAGTGGCAAGAATAAATTTTGATAAATGCTTGAGATTTAAAGGTCAGTTATGTGATTACTGTATAAAAGAATGTCCTCTCCCTGGAACAATAAATTTTGATGAAAAAGAGAAAGAGGAAGCACTAAAAGTTGGTGCTGTCCTCTGGGCAACAGGTTTTAAAATCATGGACTGTTCTCAGATTCCTGAACTTGGCTATGGAAGATTTAAAGATATATATAATTCATTAGAATTCGAAGAAATTTTAAATTCTCAGGGTTCAACTCGTGGAGAAATTATTACTGAGGAAGGAAAAGTTCCTCAAAGCATTGCAATCATTCATTGTGTTGGGAGTCTGGATGAAAAGTATTATCCTTACTGCAGTAAAATATGCTGTCAGTACGCATTTAAGTTTAACAGAGTTATTAGACAGAGTCTTCCAGACACAGAAATCATTCATTTTATCAAAGAAATAGTCCTTCCTGATAAAGATGCTTCAAAGCTTTATTTTCAAGCAGTTAAAGATCCATTTACCAGAATAATTAGATATCAGTTTTTGAAAGAACTGAGAGTTGAAAAGCAGAATTCTTTAGTTGTTCTATTCAGGCAGAAAAAATTTCCATGTGATATTGTTATTCTCTGCCCTGCCATTATTCCATTAAAAGAACCACCGCCTGCAGAGATCTCTGGAGTATTTTTAACAGGGTCGGTTAAAGAACCAATGACAATAAAAGAATCAATAACAGATGCTGTTGCTCAGGTCGGATACATACTTTCCACATTAACAGGTTACATAAAAAAAGAACCATTTATCGCAAAGATTGATTATGATAGATGTGTGAGTTGCGGTATATGTGTGAGTCAATGTCCGTACAAAGCAATAGAGATTGAAATAAACAAACCAAAAATACTGGAAATTATATGTGAAGGCTGTGGAGTATGTGTTGCAGCCTGTCCTTCAAAAGCCATCACACTGGATGGTTACAGTGATAAAGAAATTTTATCAGAAATTGGAGGGATTATGTATGGAACCAAAAATTGAAAAATTCTTAATAACCCATGAAGAAGCTCTGCTTGTAATAGTTGATGTCCAGGAAAAACTTGCCAGTGCAATGAAATCTGAAATAGTTGAAAAATTGTTGAAAAATATAACAGTGCTCACTGAACTCTGTAAAATTTACAAAATTCCAGTGATTCTGACTGAGCAGTATCCAAAAGGACTGGGAAATACTCTAAAAGAAATTAAAGAAATTTTAAATGGATCTGCTATTGAAAAAATTCATTTCAGCTGTGTTCAGCAGAATGAATTCATCAGCAGAATTGAAGAACTTGGCAGAAAAAAAATCATTCTAACAGGCATGGAAACACATGTATGTGTCTGGCAAACAGCTCTTGATCTACTTCTTAGAGACTATAATGTTTTCGTTCCATATGATGCTGTATGCAGCCGAAGAAAAGAAGACTGGAAAATAGCCCTTGAGCTCATAAAGGAAGCTGGAGGAGTTATAACATGCACAGAAACACTAACATTTCAGATTCTTAAAAAAGCTGGAACAGTAGAATTCAAAAAAATGCTGGAGTTTATAAAATGATTGACCTGCACATACACAGCATTTTCAGTGATGGAGAGTTGATTCCTGCAGAAATTATCCAGAGAGCCGAAGCTATTGGTTATAAGGCTCTTGCAATAACTGACCATGCGGATCAATCAAACATTGATATAATTATCCCAAGAATTGTTAAGGTTTTCAGGGAAATTCAACCATATACTTCGGTTGTACTAATTCCCGGAGTGGAAATCACCCATGTTCCACCAGAAATAATTCCTGAAATGGCAAAGGAAGCAAGAAAACTTGGAGCAAAACTTGTGGTTGTTCATGGAGAAACCTTAGTAGAGCCTGTTAGAAAAGGAACGAACAGAATGGCTCTTCAGTCTGATATTGATATACTTGCTCATCCAGGTTTGATTACCAATGATGAAGTAATGGAAGCAAAAAATAAAGGTATATATCTTGAAATAACTTCAAGAAAGGGCCACAGCCTGAGCAATGGTCATGTTGTAAGAGTTGCTCTGAAACATTCAGCAAAACTTGTTATTAATACAGATTCTCACAGCCCTGGAGATTTTATTTCAAAAAATTTTGCTGTTAAAATATTAAAAGGGGCAGGATTATCAGAAAAGCAAACCCATGAAGTATTTAAAAATATGGAAGAAATTGTAAAAAGGAAGGTTTCATGATGATTTCAAACAAAAAGAGATTGCATGCCACGGGTGTCATATTTTTTGCAATAATTTTTGTTATTGCAGGTTCTTATATTTACAACCATAAAAAAGCCATCGATGCGAGGAATCTTGAATATGAAGCATATAAAGCCTATTTTCAGCAGAAGTTTTCTCTGGCAGGAGATCTTTTTATTAAAGCCTATGATAAAAAGAAAAATATTTCATACCTTCTTAATGCTGGTTATGCCTATGATTCTGCAGGACAGCCTGAGAAAGCTATAAACTGCCTCAGCAGGATAGCAGGCATGGGGGATGAAGCCTTTTCAAACCTTGCAAAATTTAAAATGGCAATGATTTATCTTAAAAACAATGACAGAGCCTTAGCAGTCAAAATTCTAAAAGAAATTTTAAATGAAAAATCTCCTGTGATGAAAGATATAGCATTATATGAAATGGCAAGAATATACGGTGAGACTGATAAAACTGAATCACAAAAATATTATCAGGAAATAATAAATAAATTTCCTTCTTCTCCGCTGGTTGATTCTGCAAAGATGGAGTTACAAAAATTACAGAAAAATTAGATTTTAAAATCATTTGGAGAGTTTTACCTTTTTAACTTTGGCCTTCCTGATTTTGCTTGTTTTACATGTTTTTTAGCTTTTATTTTTTTCTTTTTGGATATTTTTTTATCCTGAAACATATCTTCTTTTGTAAGTATAAATTTCTCATGTGGAGGAATCATTATCTTTGTATTTGGCTTTAAATTCTTAAATATTTCACTTCCGTTCATTTCATACAGAACATTTTTAGAAAGTCTGGTTTTTCTGGCAATTTTATGAATTGTATCACCTTTTTTTACCGTATATATATCATAGCTGAACCTTTTTTCTGGTTTTATTTTTTCAAAATTTGACAGAAAAACTTCCTTTTTATCTTCAGGAATTCTGATAATATACTGTTTAACATTCATGGGAGTAGACCACCTTTTTAATTCAGGATTCAGTTCCTTAATTGTATTTAAATCTACCTCAGCACATTTTGCAATAATATCAAGATCAGTTGGGGATGGGATAACTACTTCTGTATAATTCATAGTTTCATATTCTCCGACCTCTTCAAATCCGAAATTTTCAGGCTGTTTAGCAATTGTTATGGCAGCTATATATTTTGGCACATAGTTTTTTGTCTCACTTGGTAAATATGATGTATCAAGAAGCATCCAGTAATTATTCTCACCTGCTTTGTTTAAAGCCTTAAAAATTCTTCCCTCACCAGCATTGTATGCTGCCAGAGCCAGCGACCAGTCTCCAAACATACTGTATAAATCTTTAAGATACTCTGCAGCAGCAACAGTTGACTTTATTGGGTCTCTTCTTTCATCTCTCCACCAATCAATTATTAATCCATATCTTTTAGCTGTGCTTTCAATGAACTGCCATGGACCAACAGCTTTTCTTGGCGATCGAGCATTTACATTAAAACCGCTTTCTATTAATGGTAAATAAACAAGATCTTCCGGTAATCCTTTTTCAATAAGTATTTCTTTCATCTTTTCAATATATTTTGAAGAACGAGAAAGCCAGACTGAAAATTTTCCTTTTAATTTTTCTGAAAATAAGGTAATATTTTTTTCTATCTTTTCTATTAAACTTTCACTTGGTGCAGAAATGAGTTTAAAATCCTCTCCTCCAGAGAATATCAGTTCCCTTTTCTCATCCTGTTTAAGTGCGGGAACAGATTCTTCAGCATGACATGGAATTAAATAAAACAGTATAAAGAGCAAAACTAAAAAAATGGAGTTTTTTTTCATAACATTTTTTATACCTTAAAAAAGATTATCTTTTCAAGATGTAATTATCCCTAAAATTGCCGATAGAGATTTTAAAGAGTGATTTTTTGACTCTAAGAGTCCTCTAAAGGGAGATTTTTATACAAAATTTTTCATTTAACTATTTTTTACATCCCCTTTTTATCCCCTTTCCTCCTTATATG
>CAZDXM010000133.1:0-9054 GCA_964509535.1 uncultured Thermodesulfovibrio sp.
CTTCTATATTAATATAGATTTTGGAAAAAATTTAAGGAGGACTGGAATTAGATTAAAAAAACAGGATAGAATTGTTGAAGTAGAGCCTGAAAAACTGAAAAAAATTTTAAAACAGGCTGAGGCAGTTGCAATCAAGGTAAACGAAAAATTATTAGACCTCTCATCAATATCGCTTCTCAGCGGTGATGAAGAAATTGATATAATTTCACTTAATACATCTGAAGGACTTGAAATACTGAGACACAGTACAGCTCATATAATGGCTCATGCTGTAAAGGAGTTATTCCCGGATGTCAAGATTGCCATAGGACCTGCAACATCAGATGGATTTTATTATGACTTTGATAAAGATGAACCATTTACAGAAGATGACCTCCAGAAAATAGAAAAAAGAATGCACGAGATTATAAAATCAAAGCAGCCATTCATCAAAAAAGAAATTTTAAAGGATGAAGCAATAAAACTTTTTGAATCTCTTGGAGAGTCCTACAAAGTAGAGATTCTCAATGAAATACAGGATAATAAGGTTACAATATATGAGGAAGGCAGCTTTGTTGACCTCTGCAGGGGTCCTCATATTCCGCACACAGGCATTGTTAAGGCATTTAAGCTTCTCAGTGTTGCAGGTGCTTACTGGAGAGGTGATGAACGCAAAAAAATGCTTCAGAGAATATATGGCACAGCTTTCCCAACAAAGCAGGAGCTTGATGATTATCTTAAGTTTCTTGAAGAGGTTAAAAGGAGGGACCACAGAAGAATTGGCAAACAGCTAAAGCTTTTTGAAATAAGCGAGGAGGTTGGTCCTGGTCTTATAATATGGCTTCCGGATGGAGCAATTATCAGAAAGGTAATTGAAGACTTCTGGAAAGATGAGCATTTAAAGGCTGGCTATCAACTTCTTTATACTCCTCATATTGCAAAGCTTGAACTGTGGGGCAGAAGCGGTCATCTTGATTTTTACAGAGAAAACATGTTTTCTCCCATGCAGATAGAAAATGTGGCATATCAGCTTAAACCAATGAACTGTCCATTCCATATTCAGGTTTACAAATCAGAAACCCGCAGTTACAGGGATCTTCCATTAAAATATGCAGAACTCGGAACAGTTTACAGATATGAAAGATCAGGAGTACTTCACGGACTTCTAAGAGTTAGAGGCTTTACACAGGATGATGCTCATATATTCTGTACAGAAGAACAACTTGAAGAAGAAATTCAGAAGGTTCTTGATTTTACAATTTTTATCCTTTCAACATTTGGATTTGACTCCTATGAAATTTATATCTCAACAAGGCCTGAAAAATATGTCGGAAGCCTTGAAAACTGGGAAAAAGCAACCAATGCTCTGCAGAAGGCTCTTAAAATAAGAGACTTACAATATCAGATTGATCCCGGTGAAGGGGTTTTTTACGGACCAAAAATTGATATCAAGATAAAAGATGTTCTTAATAGAGCATGGCAGTGCAGCACAATTCAGGTTGATTTCAATATTCCAGAAAGGTTTGCTCTTACTTACAGAGGTAAAGATGGTAGAGAGCATAGACCCATTATGATACACAGAGCTCTTATGGGCTCACTTGAGAGATTCTTAGGAGTATTAATTGAGAATTATGCTGGTGCATTCCCTGTATGGATTTCTCCTGTTCAGGTTGAGGTTATGTCTATCTCTGAAAAACAAGCAGAATATGCAGCCAATATTTATAAAAGACTTAAAGAGCATGGTTTCAGGGTAAAATTAAATGTTGATAGTGAAAAAATAGGTTATAAAATCAGACAGGCTACTTTGAAAAAAATACCATATATGGTAATATTAGGAGACAAAGAAGTTAGTTCCCAAAAAATAACAGTCAGGAAAAGAGACGGAGAAAATTTTGAACTCATTGAACTTGAAACTTTCATTGATTTTCTTTCAAAACAAATAAATGAAAAAAAATAAGGAGGCGGGAAAATAGCAACAAAGGAAATCAGGGTAAACGAAGCCATAAAATCAAAAGAAGTAAGGTTGGTGGATGAAAATGGTAAGCAAATTGGAATTGTCAGTATTAAAAAGGCTCTGGAAATAGCCAGAGAAAGAGGATATGACCTTGTAGAAGTAGCACCGAATGCTCAACCGCCTGTTTGCAGAATAATGGATTATGGAAAGTATAAATATCAGCTTGAAAAGAAAACTTCATCAAAAAAGACCTCAACTGTAAAAGAAATAAAAATAAGACCTCAGATTTCAGATCATGACCTTCAGTTAAAGGTAAAGCATATCAAAAGATTTCTTGAGGATGGAGACAAGGCAAGAGTAACTCTTTTTTTCAGAGGAAGAGAAATTGTGCATTCTGAAATGGGTATCAAAATTTTTGACAAAATAAAGGCACTCCTGTCAGGATTCAGCCATAGAATTGAACAGGAACCAAAATTTGAAGGAAACAATATGAGCATGATTATTGCTCCAGGTAAAGATTGATAATTTCCTTCATAATTTATTAAAATATTTAATCCAATGAGGAGGATAATTTATGCTAAAGCTCAAAACTCACAGAGGTGCAGCTAAAAGATTTAAAGTAACTGGAACAGGAAAAATAATGAGAAGGCGAGCTTTTAAAAGTCATCTTCTGACAGGCAAGCCTTCAAAAAGAACAAGAAGGTTAAAACACAATGCAGAGGTTGATAAAACCCAGTATAAAGCTATAAAAACTCTTATTCCTTATAAATTCTAAGAGGAGGAAAGAAATTGGGAGGGGCTTATACAACTTATCATCCTCATAAACTCAAAAAGAAGAGAACTCATGGATTTTTGAAGAGAATGAGTACACCTGGTGGAAGAAGAATAATAAAAAGAAGAAGGGCAAAGGGCAGATGGAGATTGACTCCTTAATTTCAAATACCTTTTTAATTTTAATCAGAATATACAGGAAGTTTATTTCACCACTAATGCCACCTCAATGCAGATTTACCCCAACCTGTTCAGAGTATGCTGAACAGGCTATAAGAAAATACGGTATAAAAGGGATTTTCCTTGCAACCAAAAGAGTGCTTAAGTGCCATCCATTTCATCCAGGAGGTTATGATCCTTTAGGGTAGTGCTATGGAAAACGCAGGATTGAGAGCTTTACTGGCAGTTATATTGAGTATGTTTATTTTATTCGGTAGTCAATATCTTTATACAAAGTATTTTCAATCTAAAGGACAGCCTGCCAGGCCCCAAAAGGAGGAAAAAAATGTACCAGTGTCTGAAATTGTTCAGCTACCTTCTTCCAAAAAGGAGGGAATACCCAAGGTTACTAAAGATGTGAAATATAAAGAAGTAGAAGTTGAAAATGAAGTTTTTAAGGTTATTCTTTCTAATGAGGGAGCAACGGTGAAGTCTGTTGAGTTAAAGAAATATAAAGATAAAAAAGGCAATCAAGTTAAGCTAATTTCTTCAGCCCCCTTTGCAATGTCTATTTTAAAAGATGGGAAATTTGACTACTCAAAAATTATATTCAATGTTGATGACTCAGAAGCATTATTTAAAAATTCAGACAAGGCAACTGTTACATTTACTTACAGTGATGAAAATATTTTCATCAGAAGAAGCTTAATATTCAATAAAACAGATTATTCAATAGATGTAAAGGAAGAAATCAGAGGTCTTGGAAGTTATTATGTAACTCTTGGAAAAGATTTCGGAATTTATGATAAACAGGATGCACCGCACTGGGGTCCTGTTATTCTTAAGGAAGCTGATAGAATTGAGCTTAACCCTTCAAAACTAGAAACTGTTACATATAAAGAAGGAGTAAAATGGGTTGCGCAGGAAGACAAATACTTTTTTTCCGCAATTGTTCCTTTAAGCAAAGCCGACCAATTTGTTGTGTTACCCTATAACGGAAACTCCATTGTTGCGGTAGAGTTTCATGAAGGAGTTAACAGTTACAAAATATTTGCTTCTCCAAAGGAGTATGATTACCTGAAGAAGTTTGAAGTCGGGCTTGAACATATAGTTGATTTTGGATTTTTCTCCATAATTGCAAGACCCCTTTTCTGGTTTTTAAAGCTACTGTACAGCCTTACAAAAAATTACGGATTTGCAATTATCATACTGACAATTATTGTGAGAATCCCATTTATACCTGTTGTCAACCGCGGACAGAAATCAATGCAAAAACTTAGTGAACTTCAGCCAAAACTCATGAAACTTAAAGAACAATACAAAAATGATCCTAAAAGGCTCCAGCAGGAAATGATGGAGCTCTACAAAAAATATAAGATTAATCCAATGAGCGGGTGTCTTCCGATTTTGCTTCAGATTCCTGTGTTTTTTGCTTTATATAAGATACTCACAATTGCAATAGAACTCAGACAGGCTCCATTTATATTATGGATAAATGATCTTTCAGCGAAAGATTCTTACTATGTTCTTCCTATTTTAATGGGTGTCACAATGTTAATTCAGCAGAAGATGACCCCTTCAACTGCAGATCCAACACAGCAGAAAATAATGCTAATTATGCCGGTGGTATTTACCTTTTTGTTTTTGAGCTTTCCTTCAGGACTTGTTCTTTACTGGCTTGTTAACAATATTTTCGGTATTGTCCAGCAGTTTTATTTAAATCAAAAGATTAAAAAAACTGCGTGATTTCGTCTGAATCTGACACAATTGCCGCCATCAGTACTCCGTTAGGTGAAGGTGGAATAGGGATAATTCGCCTGAGCGGCTCTGAAGCCATTTCCATAGTTAGTAAAATATTTCATTCACTCAGAGGAATAAATCTTTCAGATGTAAAAACACATACAATCCATTATGGGTTTATCATTGATCCAGCTACCGGAGAAAAAATTGATGAGGTTCTGGTTACTGTTATGCGTGCTCCACATACATATACAAGGGAAGATGTGGTTGAGATTAACTGCCATGCTGGGTTTATTACATTAAAAAGAGTTCTTGATTTAGTTATTGAATATGGTGCCCGACTTGCAGAACCAGGAGAGTTTACAAAAAGGGCGTTTTTAGGAGGAAGAATTGATTTAAGTCAGGCAGAATCAGTAATTGACCTCATAAGAGCCAAGACAGAACAGGCTCAAAAAATAGCTCTTGAGCATCTGAGTGGCAGGCTTTCCCAAAAAATAAATGAATTAAGGGATTCTCTAATGATGGTATGTGCACATGTTGAAGCTTACATTGATTTTCCCGAGGAAGAAATTGATGGAATGACAGCAGAAGAAATAATTGGTGAAATCAGCAGAATAAAGAACGAAATAAAATATCTTATTGATGGATATGAAGAGGGGAAAATTTACAGGGAAGGACTTACAACAGCAATTGTTGGAAAACCAAATGTAGGGAAATCATCCCTGCTGAATGCCCTTCTTATGAAGGACAGAGCAATTGTTACTGAAATTCCCGGAACTACAAGGGATATAATTGAGGAATATGTAAATATAAAGGGTATGCCTTTGAAGATAGTAGATACAGCAGGAATAAGGCAGGCTCATGATCTTGTTGAAGCAGAAGGAATAAAGCGAACTCTTAGAGCTGTTGAGGTAGCTGAACTTGTTTTGCTGGTTCTTGACTCAAGCAGACCCATTAACAGCCTTGATGAAGAAATAATAAACAGAATTTCTGGTAAGAAAGTAATAGTTGTTATAAATAAAAAGGATATAAAAAACAAAGAATTTCAACTGCCTGAATCTCTTGAAGACAAACCAATGGTTGAAATTTCAGCCCTGACAGGTGAAGGTATAGAAGAATTAAAGGAACTGATTTTTAATACAACAATAACAGGCAGATATGCTCAGGAAGGACTGGTTGTAACAAAACTCAGGCATAAACAGGCACTTGATAAAGCACTTGATGCATTGAACAATGCAATAAATAGTTTTAAAGAAAATGAGCCCATTGAGATCACCGCCATGTTTCTCAGAGATGGGCTCAGCTTTTTAGGTCAGATTGTTGGAGCTGTCACAACAGAGGAGATACTTGATTTAATATTCAGCGAGTTCTGCATAGGGAAATAGCTATTTTTCCTTGTTCTGTATCCCGCTTTTAGAAAGAGCCTGATTCATTATTTCCTGTAAAGCTTTTTCATTAACCTCAACTTTATGTTTCTTTTTAAGACCTTCAATATAGGTATTGAACCATTCCTGCTGTCTTTTAATCTTCAGCTGATCAATGAGCTGCTTTTTTATTGACTCAAACTCAACAGGTGTTCCCTTTACATCAGTAACTTTAAATATATATATGTTTCCCTTTAGATTAAGAGGCATGCTAACCTGTCCTTTTTTCAAAGCAAATGCAACATTTTCAATTTGAGAATTGAGCTGTCCTTTTTTAAAAAATCCCATATCTCCACCTGATGCTTTTGTTCTTTCATCCTTTGAGAGTTCTTTAGCTATTTTGCTGAAATCCTCTCCTTTATTAACTCTTTCATAAACTTTCTTTGCTTCATCTTCATTTTTCACCACTATCTGACTCAGTCTCACTTCAGATGGTTTGATAAACTCATCGCTGTGTTTTTCATAGTAATCTTTAGCATCCTTTTCGGTTACCTGCTGGATTGATTTAATTTCCTCCTCAAGTAGTATATTGATTAAAGTAATCTTTTTGAATTCTTCCATTCTTCTTTTGAAATCTTCCGATTTTTCAAGTCCTTTCTTCCTTGCCTCTTCATATAAAATTTCTCTTTTAATCAATTCATCCTTAAGTCTACTCATACCCTCTGGTGAGGCAAGAAACATTCTTGCTTGCGGAGGAAGTCCTTTAAGGTCTTCCTGAAGTTCTTTCTTAGTGAGCTTTGAAGAACCAGCTTTTACAATCACATCATCTTTGTTAGCACAACTAAAAATAAACACCAAAATCAATAAAAAAATTGAGAATTTTAATAGTTTCATTATATATCTCCTGAATAAATTTTTTTATAATTTAACATTAAAGGTTTTTTTTTGGCAAATATGACAAAAAATTGATTAATTTTACCAGGAACCACCTCCGCCTCCTCCACCACCTCCACCAGAAAAGCCTCCGCCTCCACTACCACTGCCTGATGTACGCGGTGCAGATGAAAGCACTTGAGATGCTTCGCTCGTAAAGTTATTTATAGAATGAGCAAATATGACAGGGGAAAAACTCCCTCTACCCTGATACCAGTTTGGTGGTTCTATGAATAATCCTTCAAAGGCGGTTGCCCACTTTTCAGCTTCTCCAAAAGCAATTGCATATGGTAAAGTTATCTCAAAAACTTCTGGAATTTTCTCTGGTGGAAATAGCTTTTCTATGACATTTTTCTCAACTCTGCTTATGAATTCTTCATACCCCTTTAGATACTCTTTCATTTGAGTTCCCCTTTGGGTTTTTCTTGGCATAAATTGTCCCACAATTAATAAGGAGATGGCTGTAATTAAGCCTGAAAGTAAAATAGGAAAAGGATTGCCCCATGATGTTGCAAAGGCTAAGGTTCCGAATATTGTTGCTATGAATATAATTATAGCCAGTATAGCATACTTACTCTTAACACTCATTGGATTTTCAGTAAAGTATCCTTTCCCTGTAAGGTTTGAAAAAACTGATTTTGTTATTGCTGGTATTGAGCTATAAAATTTTTTCTTGAGGTCAGAAAGTTTACGCCTTTTGCCACCTTCAAAAATAGCATTTAATATCTTTAAGTCATAATCCTTTGATTGCAGGGCAGAATCATAATCTTTTATCTTTTCAAAGATATACTCTCTTTTTTTACCAAATAGGAATCTTTCTTCCTCTGTTTCTATTATTTTGATGTATCCTCTTCTTGCCAAATCTATGATTTCTGCAACAATGTCTCTTGAATCTGTTTTTTCATCAATCAACGTTCCTGCCTCAACAGGAGTCATATCATCAGGTGGAGTATATTGAACCTGTATAACTCCCCTTCCTCCAATGTCTCTTCCCTTTTTTTGCCATAACCGGAATAAAAAGGCAAACCATAAAGGAATATAGATTGATACATAAATCCATGGATTTTTCCACCAAGGAGGACCTGTCTGTATTTGTATCAAACCTGAAGGCCAGCCAACAGCTACTGTCATACCTTCATGGGGAGAAAGGGGCTTCATAAGGGTGAAAACTATCTTATTTCCGTCTCTACTGATTTTACAGTCCTTAGCTCTGCTACCAAAGGCTCCTGTATAACAGGCAAACTGAATTGAAGGGTTATCAAAGGGTAAAAAGATCCTCGTTATGCCTCCCTTAATCGGTACTGCCCATCCAGTTCCTATAGCATTCCAGTAAAGTTCATCTATGTTTCCAAGATTATAAAGAGCATATTTTACCCTGTAACGAATTACATAATTCTGGATGCCGCTTACAAAAGCTTTCGGATCCCCTATCCGAATTCTTAAATTGTTTCCCCATTTAGAAATATTGGTTTGATATGGGTTAACATTCTGATCTGTAACATAAATGTCATATATCTGTATCTTTTGTTTTTTGCCTGTTGGATTAGTAAACTCCAGCGGAATATCACGATATATTCCGTGTTTATTTTCATTTTCAAAATCAACAACCAATCTTTCTGTAATCTTCAGGCTGCTGTCAGGTTCAATTTTGATTTCAACATCATAATCATCTATTATCCATGAATAAGCCTTTGAGATAAAAAAAAGAGAAAAAATAATTGATAAAAAAATAAATCGTTTCAAGTTCTCCTCCTAAAACTTTACCTGAGGAACTGTTCTTTGTTCTTCCTCTGTTTCAAAAAATACTTTACGGGAAAAGCCTAAAGGTGTTGCTATTAAATTATTCGGGAATATGGCAATAGCAGTATTATAATCTCTTACCACAGCATTAAAGTATCTTCTTGCTTGACTTATGGTTTCTTCTATTCTTGCAAGCTCATCTTGAAGTTTTTGAAAATTGGCACTTGCTTTCAGGTCTGGATAATTTTCCGCAAGAGCAAAGAGCTGGCGCAATGCCCTTGTAAGCATGTTTTCTGCTTCAATTTTTTCCTCTGGTGTGGTTGCTCCAATTGCAGAATTTCTAAGCCTTACAATTTCTTCAAGGGTATTTCTTTCATGAGAAGCATAACCTTTCACAGTCTCAACAAGATTTGG
>CAZDXM010000134.1:0-1904 GCA_964509535.1 uncultured Thermodesulfovibrio sp.
AGACATGACAATATTTTTAAATTCAAGATAAAATGGAATAAAACTGAGAGAAACTTCATCAATTGTAACTCGCATTCCTGTTATATCTTGAAGTTCATCAGTAACAGGTTTAAGCAGGATTGAAGAAATATCAAATTTTCCAAAAAATAAAAAAAGAATAAGAAATGAGATAAGCAGGAGCAAAATTATCTTTTTCAAACTATGTTTCACAATCTTTTCATTCTAAATATGTTTTAACCTGTTGGTCAACTAAGTGGTATACTATTTTTATGAAACCAAGATGGATTATAGTGGGATTGTTGCTCTCTGTAGCTATTCATTTGAGTATATTAATGGCTCTTGGAAAGGTTGAGTTAACCCTACCCTCTTTGGATTTTATAGAAACCTATCTTTTTGAAAAAAAGCCGGACATAAAGCCCAATATAAGAAGGGATACAGATGTTGATAAGACAGAAGCCAAACAGGTTATGAATAATTTAACAACCATTAAAGATAATTATCCTGAAAACCTGACAGAAATTCCTGAAATAATAGAAGAGATTTCCAGAATTTTATCTAAAGATGCATCAAACTGGCAACCTGTGATGCAATTACAAACAATCAATCCCTTTGCAAGGTTTATAAAAGAAACAATGAAGTTCAATATATACTGGATGGGAATTTATGTTGGCTCAGCAACTCTTAGTGTCAGTGGTAATGAAACTGAAGTTACAATAACTTCAACAGTTAGATCCACAGATTTTATCTCAAACTTTTACTATGTTAATGATCGTGCAGAAAGCAGGATAGAATACGGAAAACCAAAGCATTTTACACTGATACAAGCAGAAGGAAAGTACAGGGGAAATAAGGAAACCATTTTTGATTATGATAAAGGAGAGATTATATTTACAAATCATCTGAAGAATAGCACCACATATCATAAGGGCATAGATAAATTATTTATGGATGTTCTTTCTGGATTTTTCTATCTCAGAACACTTCCGATAAAATTAAATGAATCTATCAAAATAGATATTTTTGATAGCAACAAATTTGCAACTGTTCAGGTTCTTCCAATAAGAGAGGAAAAGATTGAGCTCACAGATAAAAAACAGATTGATACAATAGTTATTAAACCAGATCTTAATACAGAAGGGCTTTTTAAAAGAAAGGGTGATATTATAATCTGGCTCAGCAGAGATGAAAATAAAATCCCACTCAGGGTTGAAACAAAAGTACCTATTGGAAAGGTGGTCGCTGAACTGAAGGAGTACAGAAAAGATTAATATGCAGCAAAGCATTGTAATAAAAGGAGCGAGACAGCATAATCTTAAAAATATTGATTTAATCCTGCCAAGAAATAAAATTGTCGTTATTACAGGTCCTTCAGGTTCTGGAAAGTCATCTCTGGCTATGGATACAATTTTTGCAGAAGCTCAGAGAAGATATCTTCAGAGTCTTCCAATTGAAGCAAGAAATATATTTGATCAGTTTCAAAAACCTGACATTGATTTTATTGATGGACTGTCTCCTGCTATATCTGTGGATCAGAAAACAATATCCAGAAGTCCACGTTCAACTGTTGGGACAATAACTGAAGTGTATGATTATTTAAGGCTACTGTATTCAAAGATAGGGATTCCATACTGCCCCAGATGTGGTAAAGAATTAATCTCTCAGGATATAAACAAAATGGCTGAGTTAATAATGTCTCTGCCTCATGGAACAAAGATTCAGGTTCTGGCTCCTGTTGTTGTTGAAAAAAAAGGACAGCACAAAGCAGAGCTTGAAAGAGCCAGAGCAGAAGGATTTATTCGTGCAAGAATTGATGGGGAAATTGTTGACCTTACACAGGATATTTCATTGAAAAAACACGCAAGACATACAATAGAGCTTGTTGTTGACAGAACAATAATTAAGGA
>CAZDXM010000135.1:0-26756 GCA_964509535.1 uncultured Thermodesulfovibrio sp.
CTCTAATATGTCATATTTATGACATGATAAAAGACACTGTAATTATAGGCAGGTCTCAATCAATCCAAAGAATTCTCAATCTTATTGATAAACTCTCAAAAACAGATACCACAGCACTGATAATGGGAGAAAGTGGAACAGGAAAAGAGCTAATTGCAAAGATGATTCACCAGAAAAGTCCCAGGTCTTCAAAGCCTTTCATTCCTGTCAATTGTGCTGCCATTCCATCTGAGCTTCTTGAATCCGAGCTTTTCGGACATGAAAAGGGAGCATTTACAGGAGCCTTCTGCCCCAGAGCAGGTAGATTTGAGCTTGCAAATGAAGGAACAATCTTTCTTGATGAAATTGGAGAGATGCCACTCCATCTTCAGGCAAAAATTCTTAGAGTTCTTCAAGAAAAAAGTTTTGAAAGAATCGGAGGAACAAAACCCATAAATGTTGATGTACGTATTATCACAGCAACAAATAAAAACTTAGAAAATGAGGTAAGGGAAAAAAGATTCAGGGAAGACCTTTTCTGGAGGCTAAATGTTGTTCCTGTTGTGATTCCTCCGCTGAGGGAAAGAAAGGAAGATATACCTCTTCTGTGTGACCACTTTGTAGAGAAATTCTCCCAGAAGTTCGGTTATTCATTGAAAATTAAACCTGAAGTGATGGATTTATTTTTAAACTACAGCTGGCCAGGAAATGTCAGAGAGCTTGAAAATTTAATTGAGAGACTTTATGTTCTTAATGAAGGAGGCACAGTAGATATTGATGATATTCCTGAAAAAATAAGATTTTCTGAAGATTCATTCTCAAAGGAACTTATTCCAGATGGTTTGAATCCTTTTGTCTCTGGAATAGACCTCAATGAGGTTTTAAAAGAATATGAGAAAAAATTAATTCTTCATGCGCTGAACTTTCATGGGTGGGTTAAAAGCAGGGCTGCAAAATATTTAAACATAAATAGAACAACACTTATTGAAAAAATGAAAAGATTGGGAATTAAAAACAATGAAAATTAGGCAAGTCAGTCTTCTGCTTATTATAGTTACTGTAATTTTAATATTCAGCATTGCTTATTCTCAGGAGCCTCTTAAAAAAGGGCAGGATTTTTTAAAAACAGAAGACTATATTAAGGCAAAAGAATTTTTTCAAAAATTTACTGAAAATCCTGAAGTAGCTGATCAGGCACTTCTTGGAGTTGCCAAAGCAGAATACTATTTAAGAAATTATTATGAAGCAACAGTTTTCCTTAAAAGACTTCTGAGAGATTTCAAAAATTCACCCTGTGTCAATGAAGCAAATCTTTTTATGGGATTGAGTTATCTTAAGATAGGAAGGCTTCGGGATGCAGAAAACTATTTTAAAAAAGTGGAGCAACCATTCACTAAACAGGCAATGGTCGGCAGTGGCTGGATCGCACTGCAGAGAGGCGATTTAAAAACTGTTGAATCAGTTTTAAACAGTCTTGAAAAGAAGGATTTTAATGACCCTGAAGCTGCACTTCTGAAAATAAAGTATCTTTCTCTGACAGGCAAACATGAAGAGGCCTTAAAAGAGCTTAGCAAAAACCTGAAGCTCAAAAAAACCGTATATGACATTGATAAAGCCGAAATTTTAATAAAAGCTGGAAAATTTTCTGAAGCAGAGACTATTTTAAAAAAATTTATAGATAAAGCAAAAAGGCTTTCAGATGCTTTAAGGGCAAAAAAAATACTCTTTGAACTTTATGTATCTCAAAATAACATCCAGGAAGCTGTAAAAATCGGCAGAGAAATATACTTTCATATACCCACTGACGAGATAAGACTCACACTTTACTCAATTTATATAAATCAGAAAAATTATGATGAAGCACTGAAAATGCTCTTTGTATTAAGGGATAAAGATCTTAAAAATAAAAAAACAGAAGAATTTTTAAAATCATCCATGCATGAAACTCCTGAAAAAGCAACCTTCTATATCATGAAAGTATATCCATTTTTACCCTCAGACTCTTCAATATTAGTTGAGTCTGCCAATTTTCTCATTTCCTGTGGCAAATTCAATGAAGCAAAAAACCTATTAAGAAAAATAATGACAGGACCAAGAAGAGCGGAAGCAGTACTTCCCTATAGCAAGATACTGATAAAAGAAAATAAATATAAAGAAGCTAAAAAACTTTTAGAACCACTTAAAGATAAAAATGAATACGCAATGGCATTATACGCCTGGATTCTTGAAAGTCAGGGAGATAAAACCACAGCTCTTACATATTTAAGAAAACTCTCAAAATCAATAAAGGACCCTGATATTTTAACAGTAATGGGGGATCTTGAATACTCTGTTGGACTAAGAAAGAAAGCAATTTTTTACTGGCTTAAAGCATCAAGCATGGGAGATGCTCAGGCAACTCTCAAAGCTGCTGATTATTTCTACCTTTCAAAAGAGACAAAAAAAGCGGTACAGTATTACAAAAAAACAATAGATATGGGGATAAATGATAGTAACTCTCTGATGTGGGCATACTATCAGTATGGTAAGCTTGCAAATGATAGAACCTATCTTGAGAAGGTGGCAAACTCAAACTGTGAGTTTAGTGAGGCAGTAAGAGCAATCCTTGAAAAACCATGAAAAATAAAAAACTTTTAAATGAAGCCATACTGAAAATCAACACAGCTTCTGAAGCTTTAATCAAGTATTATCGTGTTCTTGAAGAAAGAATCAAACTTTTAACCGAAGAAGTTGACAGGGAAAAAAGACTCCTCAGCAGTATAATTGACAGCATTGATATAGCTGTTGTATTTTTTGACAGAGAAGGTGTCATCAGATTAATCAACCGTGCTGGTGAGAGTCTTTTTAATGTAAATGCAGAAGAGATTATTGGACAAAAAAAATTACCTATAAAAATCAAAAATGACCTTGTATATCCAGAAAACTCTTCAAAACCTTTTTATGCAATAGTTTCTCAATCTGATGTGCTTGATTCAGAGGGTAACAAAATCGGACATGTTTTTCTCTGTAAAGACATTACAAGAATAAAGGAACTTGAAGCAGAAAACGAAAGAAACAGAAGACTTACTGCAATGGGCTCCTTAGTGATGAAAATAGCTCATGAAATAAGGAATCCCCTTGGAAGCATAGAACTTTTTGCCAATATGATATCAGAAGACCTGAAGGAAGGCATTCATGGAGAGTATGCAAGAAGAATTTCAAGCTCTGTAAAAATGTTGAGAAATACTCTTGAAAACATGCTCAGTTTTTCAAGAGGAATTAACCCAAAAAAAGAAAAATTCTGTATAAATGATTTAGTGGAAGAAATCATAAAAGAATTTCAGGAGTTATTCAGCAGGGTTGGGGTAAAAATTAAAATTAACATAAATGAAAAATTTATTATAATTGCTGATCCTGCATTGCTCAGGCAGGCACTGATCAATATCATAGTAAATGCCTACCAGGCAATGCCTGATGGTGGACACCTATTTGTTCATGTAAATAGCGATGGGAATTTTATCAGGCTCTGTATTAAAGACACAGGTTACGGAATTGACAGCGAAATAATTGACAGAATTTTTGACCCATTTTTCTCAACAAAGGACAGAGGTACAGGACTTGGCCTGAGCATCACGCAGAGTATAATATCCGCACATGGTGGGAAAATTGATGTAAAAAGCGAACCTAATGAAGGCACAGAATTTGCAATATATTTACCACTTAAATGAAATCAGTTCTGATTATAGATGACGAACCTGATATGGGATTTGCCCTAAAGGAAGCAATGTCTCGCTTCGGGTTTGATACTCAATTTTGCAGAGACCCTCTGCAGGTTCTTTCAAACATGAACTTAAGCGATTTTTCACTTATTATTACAGATGTTAAAATGCCAAAAATGGATGGTCTTCAGCTTCTGTCAGAGATAAGAAAAAGAGGAATATTCACACCAGTAATTGTTATTACTGGATACGGCAGTGTTGAAGATGCTGTCAGAGCAATGAAACTCGGTGCTGTGGATTATATAATGAAACCATTTTCAATGGAAACCCTGAAATCTCTTGTCTCAAGACTGGTTCCAGATGAGGAAGAAATTGTGGCTCAGTCAAAACAGATGCGCAGAATTCTTGAAATAGCAAGACAGATAGCGAAAACAGATATAACAGTGCTTCTGACAGGAGAAAGCGGTGTTGGTAAGGAAGTAATAGCAAGATATATTCATAAACACAGTCAAAGAGCAAAGCATCCATTTGTTGCAATTAACTGTGCTGCAATAACCGAAACACTTCTTGAAGCTGAGCTTTTCGGACATGAAAAGGGAGCATTTACAGGTGCAACAGAGAGAAAACTTGGAAAGTTTGAGCTTGCAAATGAAGGAACAATTCTTCTTGATGAAATAAGTGAGATGGCATACAGACTTCAGGCAAAACTTTTAAGGGTTATTCAGGAAAAGGAAATTGACAGAGTTGGCGGAACAAAACCCATTCCTGTAGATGTAAGAATAATTGCAACAACAAACAAGGACCTCGCAGAAGAAGTCAAAAAGGGAAACTTCAGGGAAGACCTTTTTTACAGAATAAATGTGTTTCCAATCAAAATCCCTCCTCTGAGGGAAAGACCTGAAGACATAATCCCTCTTGCTGAATTTTTCTTAAAAAGACTTTCAAATAAAATGTCAAAAAACTTTTCACTCACCATTGAGATGAAAAAATATCTCCTTGAAAAAGCATGGCAGGGAAATGTCAGGGAGCTTGAAAATTTCATATACAGAACTGCTGTACTGAGTCAGGATGGCCAGCTCAGACTTCCGGAGGAAACATTTGAATCAGAAAAAACAATTAAAGCGGGTAAACTTAAGGATGCGGAAAAGGAACTCATCATTGATGCTCTTAAAAAAACAGGCGGAAATCGCACAAAAGCCGCAAAAATTCTCGGAATAAGCGTGAGAACATTGAGAAATAAAATAAATGAGTACGGACTCAAAGATAATTAATGGCATGAAATTTGTATATATTTTTAGTGAAGGAGGTAAACATGGATAAATCAATAAAAATTCTTGAAAAAATTATGGATATATGTGCCTACAGGCAAAAAATTCTTGCATCAAACATAGCAAATGCTGATACTCCTCAGTACAAGGCAAAAGATATAAATTTTCAGGAGGAACTAAAAAATGCTCTTGAGACAGAAAAAAGCACATACAAAATAATTGAAGCTCCAACAACAATGCCAAACAGAGATGGAAATACAGTAAATATAGAAGTTGAAATGAGCAAACTTGCAGAAACACTTCTTATGCACAGTGCTGCAAGCCAGCTTATGTCAACAAGAATTCGTATGTTAAAAGATGCTATAAAAGGAGGTAGATAATGAAGGATATATTTTTACCTCTCAGGGTCTCTGCAACAGGACTTGAAGCACAGAAGATAAGACTTAATGTTATAGCTTCAAATCTTGCGAACATAAACTCAACAAAAACTCCTGAAGGAGGACCATATCGGAGAAAGGATGTCATTTTTATAACATATATTTATGACGAAATCTCACAGGGAGTTGATGTTTATAAAATTGTTGAAGATCAGAGACCATTTAGAACTGTTTATGAACCCGGACATCCTGATGCAGACAGCAATGGATATGTTAAGTATCCAAATGTGAATCCATTAGAAGAAATGATAAACTTAATTTCTGCTTCCCGTGCATATGAAGCAAATCTGACCATGATGAACTCATACAAGGAGATGTTTATGAGAACACTTGACTTATTAAAAGTGTAGGAGGATTAAAATGACGGAAATAAAAGACATTGAATTAACTGCTAAAAGCCTGCCTGAGCTTAAAAAACTTGAAGGTAACAAGAAATTCTCATTTGAACAGGCTCTAAAGGATGCCATAAAGGAGGCTTCCCAGGTGGAGCAGGAAGCTCAGAAGGCAATTGAAGCATTTTCAAAAGGAGAGCTCAGCATACATCAGGTTGTCTTAGCTATGGAAAAAGCAGACCTTACACTTCAGACACTCATTCAGGTAAGAAACAAAGTATTAACAGCTTATGAAGAAATATCACGCATGCAGGTTTAGTAAAATATGGCAATTACTGATAGACTTAAAACAGCCTTAGAAAACATTAAATATATGCCACTAACCAGAAAGTTAACTTTTGGGGCTGTTGTTCTTATTATTTTTGCCCTCCTGTTAACCTTACTTCTATGGTTACCTAAACAGGACTATCAGGTTTTATACACTAACCTGTCACCTGAAGATGCTGGAAGTGTCATAAATAAACTCAAAGAGAAAAAAGTCCCATATCAGGTAAAGGACAACACAATTTATGTGCCATCTGACAGGGTGCATGAATTAAGACTTGAACTTGCCGCACAAGGTATGCCATCAGGGGGTGGAGTTGGGTTTGAGATATTTGATAAAACCCAGATAGGACTTACTGAATTTTCACAGCGTGTAAACTATATTAGGGCTCTTCAAGGTGAGCTTTCAAGAACAATAAGACAGCTTCAGGAAGTTCAACAGGTCAGGGTTCATATAGCAATTCCTGAGAAAACCATATTCACTGAAAAGGAGGAACACCCGACAGCCTCTGTTGTGCTTAAACTCAAACCAGGACGCACCCTAACAAGGGAACAGGTATCAAGTATAGTGCATCTTGTATCAAGCAGTGTTGAAGGGCTTTCTCCACAACATGTAACAGTTGTTGATCAGTATGGCAATCTTCTTTCAGCACCAAAAAACCTTGAACAGTTTGCAGAGGCTTCACATCTTGAATATAAAAGAAATATTGAGAAAATATATGAAAAAAACATTCAGAGTATGCTTGAAAACATAGTTGGCAAAGGAAAGGCAATTGTAAGAGCCTCTGCTGATATTGATTTTTCAAAGGTTGAAAAACTTGAAGAAAAATATGACCCTGAAACAATTGCAATAAAAAATGAACAGAGAACACAGGAAAAAACTTTAGCACCGCAGGCAGGAGGCATACCTGGGGTGCTGTCAAATCAGCCCGGCCAGCCTCAGACAGGTGTAACACAGGGTGTCCAGTCACAGAAGCAACAGGAAAATATAAGTTATGAAGTAAGCAAAAGCATAAGTAAGATTTTACAATCTTCGGGTCAAATAAAAAAGATATCGGTTGCTGTACTTGTTGATGGAGTCTACAAAGAAGAAAAAGGTAAAAAAGTTTACATACCAAGAAGTGATGATGAGATAAAAAAATATAAAGAGCTTGTTCAGGCAGCAATAGGGTATAATAAAGAAAGGGGTGATCAGGTGATAGTTGAAAGCATTCCTTTTGAGGTTATACCTGAAGAAAAACCACCTATTGATTATATAGGAATTGCGACGACCATGCTTAAATATTTTATACCAGTTGTTGTTATTCTGCTCATAATTCTTTTTGTTATAAAGCCTCTTTTAGAAATTCTTAAAAAACCAGTTGAAGAAAAAATTAGAAAAAAGGAGATAGTTATACCTGAGGAAAAAATAACTCTTCCATCTAAGGAAAGGGACATCAGAGAAGAAATAAGGGAGATGGCAAAAAAGAATCCTAAAAGAGTTATATCACTTCTCAGAGAGTGGATATCAGAGTAAATGAGAAAGTTTTCAGGAATAGAGAAGGTTGCAGCTCTTCTTTCTCTGATTGGAGAAGATGCCGCATCAGAACTTTTTAAACATTTTGATCCAATTGAGCTTGCAAGAATAATTCCAATGATGTCAAGAATAAAGCTAACTCAGGAAGAAGCAGAAGCTGTGCTTAGAGAGTTTTCAGAAAAGATAGGAACAGCTCCTGTTACAGTTGATGAAGAATATATAAAAGCTATATTAACAAGAGCATTTGGAGAAGAACAGGCTGCGAAGCTTATAAGCAAAATTGAAAGCGGTGCCAGCGCATTTGATATTCTCAGATGGCTTGATTCTCATGCTATAGTAACAATGCTTCAAAAAGAACATCCACAGACAATAGCAATAATTCTGGCTCATCTTGAGCCTTCACAGGCTGCTGAAGTTTTGAGCAAATTTCCAGAACAGCTTAAAATAGAAATTTCCCTTAGAATAGCAAACCTTGAACAAATTTCTCCTTTTGTTTTAAGTGAGCTTGAAGATGTTCTTCAAAGCCAGCTTCGTTCATACACTCAATCAAGAAGGATTGGTGGAATCAGAACAACTGCTGAAATACTTAACCAGATGGATAAAACATCTGAAGAATTAATTCTTAAAAGCATTGAAGAGAAAGACCCTATTTTAGCTGAAGAAATAAGAAAACTCATGTTCACATTTGAGGATCTTATAAATATTGATGACAGAGGGATTCAGACAATTCTCAAAGAAATATCAACTGATGATCTTGCACTGGCTCTTAAAATGGCTTCAGATGAACTCAAAGAAAAGATATTCAAAAACATGTCTCAGAGAGCTGTAGAAATACTCAAAGAGGAAATGGAAGCAAGAGGTCCTGTGAGAGTTTCTGATGTGGAAAAGGCTCAGCTGAATATTGTAAGGGTGGCAAGAAAGCTTGAAGAAGAAGGCAAGATAATAATTTCTGGAAAAGGTGGTGAAGCCATTGTTATCTGAAGATATCAAGCCTTATGTTCCTCTGTCATTTGATGAAAATAAAAAAAGCACCACTGAACGCAAAGAAAAAGGCAAACGCAAGGAAGAGATAAAATATGAGCAAGGTTATAGTTCAGGTTACAAAGATGGATATAATGAGGGCGTAACCAAAGGTTATGAAGAGGGAATTAGGAAGGGTGAAAAGGAAATAAAAGAAAAAACAGAACAGCTTACAGAAACAATTAAAATCTTCAAAAATCTGATAAAAGAATTAACAGTTTTTAAAGAAGAGCAGATGAAGTTTTTTCTAACCTATTTTTTAAAGCTTTCCTTTAAAATCGCGGAAAAAATCGTATCCACAAAAATATCCCTTGACAGGAATGTGATAGTCTCTGTTGTTAAAGAAGCTTTAAAGGCTGTTCCTTTAAATGAAGAAAGAATTATCATAAAACTTAATCCTGATGATTATAACCTGATTATAGAAAGAATTGATGAGCTTGAAATTGACAGAACAAAACTTCAAATTGAACAGTCACCTGAGATAAAAAAAGGAGGCTGTTTGATTGAAACAAAAACCCAGCATATTGATTCAACAGTTGAACAGAAGTTCAAGGAGATAGAAAATGCAATCAATTCAGTATTTTCTCACGAAGACTGATAAAATTTTAGATGAAATAAATCCTGTAAAAATTTATGGGAAAGTAACAAAAGCTGTGGGACTGCTTGTTGAAGGAGTTGGAATAAATGCAAGTATTTCTGATATTTGTGAGATCATCACAGATGAAAACACTGTAGAAACTGAAGTTGTTGGATTTAAAGATGGAACTATTCTTTTTTCACCACTTGGTGAAATTTATGGAATAAGTGCAGGAGCAAAAATTTCATTAAAGGGAAAGCAAAGCTACATACCCTTAAATGATGATATCCTTGGAAGAATAATAGATGGAACAGGGCATCCCATTGATGGCGGTGAACCTCTTAAAGGAAAACCCTTTCCAATTTATAAAGAAGCCATAAATCCACTTGAAAGAGAAATTATAAAACAGCCTCTTGATCTTGGTATCAGAGCAATCAATGCTCTAATTACATGCGGCAAGGGACAGAAACTTGGCATCATGTCAGGAAGTGGTGTTGGTAAAAGTGTTTTACTTGGAATGATTGCAAGATACACAGATGCAGATGTAAATGTAATAGCACTGATTGGGGAACGTGGAAGGGAGGTAAGAGAGTTTATTCAGAATGACCTTGCAGAAGGACTTCAAAAATCAGTAGTTGTTGTTTCAACATCTGATACTCCTGCACTTGCCCGTATCAGAGGTGCTTTTTTAGCAACTGCAATTGCTGAATACTTCAGAGAAAAGGGAAAACATGTTCTTCTGCTTATGGATTCGCTTACAAGATTTGCAATGGCTCAGAGAGAAATTGGTCTTGCTGCAGGTGAACCTCCAACAATGAAGGGATACCCTCCAAGTGTATTTAAACTGATGCCTAAACTTCTTGAAAGAGTTGGAGTTACAAAAAATGGTGGCTCAATAACAGGAATATACACAGTGCTTGTTGAAGGTGACGATTTAACAGATCCTGTTGCTGATGCTGCAAGAGCAATCCTTGATGGTCATGTTGTTCTTTCAAGAGAGCTTGCGAATAAAAACCATTATCCCGCAATTGATCCTCTCAGAAGTGTTAGCAGGCTTATGAAAGACATAGTTGATGAGAAGCATCTCAGGTGCGCGGGTAGGCTTCTTGAAGTTCTTGCCACTTATGCAAGATATGAAGATATTATAAACATAGGAGCATATAAAGAAGGAACAAACCCAGAGGTGGATTTTGCCATAAGAATGATGGACAGGATTAACAGCTTCCTCAGACAGGACATAAATGAGAAGGCAAGCTTTGATGAAAGCGCGAAAGCACTTAAAAGTCTGTTTGGTGAACATCTATGAATACAAAAGCACTTAATATGATACTTAAGTTAAGGCAGTGGGAGGAGGAATTGGAAAAACAGAAATTCATCAGTATTCTTTCAGAAAAGAAAAAAATTGAAACATACATAAATGAAGTTGGAAAAAGATTTAATCAACTTTCTCTATCATCTAATTCACTGTCATCTGATGAGCTTGCTTTTGTCTACTCTGAAATCCAATATCTTATAGAGGAAATAATCAAAACCAGTGAGATTCTCAAAAAAATAGACAGCGAAGTTGAGCTGCAGAGAGAGATATACGAAGAAGCATTCAAAGAAAAAAAGAAAATTGAACGACTTTATGATAAAATTATATCTACAATCAAGGCTTATAGAGAAAGACTTGAGGAAAAAATGATATCAGATATATTTATAAGCCGTTTAAGGAGTGATTAATGGTTAAAAAAACAATTATCTTTTCTCTGCTGATTCTTATTCTTGGTTTAGCTGCGGGCACAATAATAGGTCAGCAAACATCTAACAAACAGTCAACCAGTATAGAGGAAGAAAGACTCAAAATTCTTCAGGAAGACATTGCAAAGAAATCTCAGGAATTAAAAAAACTGAAAGAAGAGATTGATGCAAAAATAAAGAAACAGGAAGAACTCAAAGCACAAATCGAAAAAGCACAGGATGAAAGATATCAGAGGCTTGCAAAAATATATGAGCAGATGCCTGCTGAAGAAGCCGCTACAAGGCTTGAAAAACTTGATGATGAAACAGCAACAAATCTTATTCTTGCAATAAAGCCTAGGCAGGCAGCTAAGATTCTTGCAAATGTAAATCCAGAAAAAGCAGCGGTGCTCTCCAAAATAATTATTTCTTTAAAGGAAAGGTCATCCAAGTAGGAAATTTTTTCCTTCTGTCTTATTATGAAAATATCTCAACTATCAATGAATTTCATACCTTTCACTGCTGGCATAAAAATTGTTTTTAAATTCTGGCATGATATCAGGCAGGGTAGATTTAAATATATTAAACATCTTACAAAATCCTGCTGGATTATTAAATAAAAATCCTGAATTTAGTTCTTTATTTAAAGATCTTTTAAAATCTTTCTTTAAAAATGATGAGTTAACACCAGATAATTTAACATTTCTATTCTCAGGAATTATCCCTGTTTTATTGCCACTGCAAAGTGAGCAAAAATCCGCAGAGTTTCAACCAATATTTTCAGAATTGGAAACCTCTGATTTTCCCTTACAGCTTAAGTTCCAATCAGAGCAAAAATCCATAACATTTTTACAGCCAATTTTCTCAAATCTTCTCATAAATCAGACTTGTAGCATTCTTTCCCAGCCCAAACCATTAAAACTTTTACAGGATTTTGTCTTGCAGAAAAATGAAAATTTATACTGGATTTTAAATAAAATCCAGATAAATTTATCAGCTCCATCATCTGATAAAATGCCAATAAAAACCTCTCATACATATGAGTTAAAAGGAGAGCAATTTGAGCCTTTTTTAACAGAACAGAAAATAGATATCACAAAAACAGATATCACCGAAAAAATTTCTCAGTTTAAAAAAGAACCATTGTCAGATCTCTCAATTAAGTTTTCAAATTCGGTAAAAGAATCTGCTGTTTCATTTCAATCATCATTAAGATTTTGTCCTGCTGAGAATGAAAGAAATAGTTTTTCTGAAACACTTATTGTTCAACCCATTCAAAATAAAACCGCTGAGAAAACAAAGGATGATAGAATCCCACTACCTGAAACTAATGTATTTCCTGATAGCATTAATAATCCTACACATAAAACCCTTGATAAAATTGAACTTCCTGTTACAAAGTTACATGAAGTTTCAGATATCATGTTAAAAACCATTGTAAGCTCCAGAAAAACAATAACTGTTCAGCTTGAGCCTCCAGAACTTGGAACAATACTTCTCAGGCTTTCTATAGAAAGAGAAGGAATTAAAGCCCACATGAGGGTTGACAGTCCTAATGTAAAGGAGATGTTGGCAGGGTTGATTCCTGAAATAAAAAGTAATCTTGAGGCAACAGGAGTAAAAATTAATGATTTCATCCTTGATTTGAAGAAAGATAATCAGGCATATTCTAATTCCTATAATGGGCAGGGACAGAAAAAATACAATGGTAATCAGAAATTTTTTGAATATTTTGCATAAAGAGGAGGGATAATATGTCAGAGATAACAAGCATATTTAATAATCCGGTTTACACATTTCAAGAAAAAACCACTACCACAGGAAACAGCACAATTGATAAGGAAGCATTTTTAAAGCTTCTCACAGCCCAGCTTAAGTATCAGGATCCACTGAATCCACTGGATAATACAGAATTTGTTGGACAGCTTGCCATGTTTTCAGCACTTGAACAGGTTATAAACATAAACAGCACACTTGAAGAATTGGCAAAATATCAGATTTACTCAAATGCACTAATGATTGGCTCAACGGTAATTGGCAAAAAAGTTATTACAGTAGATGGTGCTGAATACACTGTTAAGGGAATTGCAATAGAGAATGGAGTACTGAAAATCAATACAGGCGACGACTATATAAATATAAATCAGATAAAAGAAATTAAAGCTTAGGGGGTGAGAGTGTGTTAACATCCATTTTTACAGGAATAAGTGGACTCAATGCAAATGCAATGGCTCTTTCAGTTATTGGAGATAATATCGCAAATGCAAATACTGTTGGATTCAAGGCAAGCAGGGCAAACTTTGGTGACATCCTGAGTCAGACATTGGGAGGTGCTGCTGCAATGCAGGTAGGTCGTGGTGCGATGATATATGATGTTCAGAAACTTTTCACACAGGGAACCCTTGAAACAACCGCAAATCCGCTTGATTTAGCTATAGAGGGAGACGGTTTCTTTGTGGTTCAGCAGGTAAATGGACCAACCTATTATACACGGGCAGGTCAGTTCAGAATTGACAAAAACGGTTATATTGTTGATTCTAATGGTTACAGGCTACAGGCTTACGAGATGTTAGAAGGAAACCTGACAGGAGCAATTGGAGATGTAAATCTTGCAGGTCTTATGAGCGCACCTTCTGCAACAGGAGGAATAAGACTTCAGGTAAACCTTGATTCAAGAGATGATGTTCCTTCTGCTACATGGACGGGTCCTTCTGGTGGAAATCTACCTACTCCAGATACCTATAATTTTTCAACTGCAATAACAATATATGACAGTCAGGGAAATCCTCATCTTGTTTATACTTATTTTAGAAAAACGGATATAAATGAGTGGGAAGCTCATGTAGTATATAATGACAGTTCTGATCCTGATAATCCAAATTATGTTGAAGTGGATTTCAATAGCACAGCGCCAGGAATCCAGCCTATAACTTTAACATTTAAAGAAGATGGTTCTCTTGAAAGTATTACACCTGACCCTACAACAGCATCTTTTGATTTTGATGCATGGGGTGCAACATCACCTCAAGCAGTTATCTTTAATTTTACAAACTCAACCCAGTATGGCTCTCCAAATGCTGTAGTTTTTCAGACTCAGGATGGATACACATCAGGAAACCTTATTGCAATTACAGTTGATCAAAATGGAATAATTTCAGGTGTATTTACAAACGGACAGGTTAAAAGTGTTGCACAGGTTGTTCTTGCAAAGTTTGTTGCAGCACACAACCTCACAAAAGTTGGTAAAAATCTATTCCTTGAATCATATGCCTCAGGGGGTCCAACCTATGGAGCACCAGGAACAATAGGAGTTGGAACAGTTTATGCAAACTCCCTTGAATCAAGCAATATTGACCTTGCTGAAGAATTCATACGTATGATTGCTGCACAGAGAGGTTATCAGGCAAATGTGAGGGTGATAACCACAACTGATAATATGCTGAATGAATTGATGAACATAGTAAGATAATTTATTAATTATCACTTAAAGCCTCACCTTGCACGGTGAGGCTTTATGATCCATCAGAACATCATACCAGAAATACTTGCGATTTTTCCTTAATGGTTGCTACTATAAAAAGATTCAAAATTTTTCTGGAGGTGAATTTATGTATTTTTTAAATTTAATATCAGATGCTTATGCAATGGGACCCCCTCCACAGGGTAGTGGACAGGGTGACCCCATTATGGGACTTCTGGCAAGTCTTCTTCCTTTAGTTCTGATAATAGCTGTCTTTTATTTCCTTCTCATAAGACCTCAGCAGAAGAGAGCAAAGGAGCACAGACAGATGCTTGAAAACTTAAAGAGAGGGGACAAGGTAATAACTGTCGGTGGTGTTTATGGAGTTGTTGAAAGCGTGAACCCGAATACAGTTGTCTTAAAAATTGCTGAAGGAGTCAAGGTTAAGTTTTCAAAGCAGTCAATAGCTGCTATAAGACCTGCAACAGATGAGGACTAATAAAACCTTATGAGAAAAGGCATATATTTCCGAGTAGCCCTGATAGCCTCAACTGTTGTCCTTGCGATAGTTTTCTTTTTGCCCAATACCCCGCTTTTTGAACTCATGCCTCAGTGGTGGAAAAAAAATATGCCTCATAAAGGAATTGTTCTTGGACTTGACCTGAGGGGTGGGTCTCATCTTGTTTTTGAGGTTGATCTTAAAAGAGCACGAGAGATAACAGTTGAAAGAATAGGAATGCATCTCGGAAGCCTTCTTGAAAAGAAAGGAATAAAACCTTCAGTAAAGGTTGAAGGTGAAAAAATAGTTATTCAACCTTTAAGTGATGAAGTGAAAAAAATTATAAAAGAAAATTATCCGGATCTGTTTCTTTCTGAAAAGGCTGGTAGCATGCTCTGTGAACTCCCTGAAAGTGCTTTTAAAAGAGTTGAGGCAACTTCAGTTGAGCAGGCTATAGAAGTAATCCGTAACAGAATTGACCAGCTTGGAGTTGCTGAACCAACAATACACCGTCAAGGTGAGAGTGAGATAGTTGTTCAGCTTCCTGGAGTTAAAGATCCCAAAAAAGCTGTTGAGATTATAGGCAAAACAGCTCAGCTTGAGTTCAAGCTTCTTGATGAGGAAACCATGCTGTGGAGAGAAATTCCATCCATTATAAAAGCAGGTGAGGAAAATGATTTTTTAAAACAATGGAACCCAAGAATCCCGGAGAATGATGAAATTGTCTTTCAGAAAATTGTTAATAAGGAAACAGGCGAGGTTTATAAAAGACCATACATAGTGAAAAAGGAGACTCTCTTTACAGGCGATCTTCTTGCAGAAGCTCATGTAAGTATTGATCAAAGGTTCAATGAACCTTATGTTTCTTTAAGATTCAATGAAGCCGGTGCAAAAATCTTTGAGGAGATCACAGGGAAATATGTGAAACACAGGCTCGCTATAATACTTGATGGGAATCTATACTCAGCACCTGTTATTCAGGAAAAAATTGAAGGTGGTAATGCACAGATCACAGGAAGTTTTACAATGGAAGAAGCAAAAGATCTGGCAATTGTGCTCAGGGCTGGTGCACTTCCAGCACCTGTAAACCTTATTCAGAATGTAACAGTTGGTCCAACTCTTGGAAGAGACTCAATTGAAGCTGGGAAAACCGCGGTAATCATTGCAGCAGTATTTGTGGCTTTATTTATGATTGTTTACTATCGTTTAAGCGGAGTAATTGCTGATTTTGCTTTAATTTTAAATATTTTTCTTCTTATTGGTGCCCTTGCTGCTTTAAACGCAACCCTTACACTTCCCGGTATTGCAGGAATCGCCCTTGCAGTAGGAATGGCTGTGGATTCCAATGTTTTGATGTTTGAAAGAATAAGAGAGGAACTAAGACTTGGTAAGACTCCTAAAGCAGCTATTGAATCGGGATATAAAAAAGCTTTCTGGACAATATTTGACTCCCATGTAACAACACTTATAACAGCAGCAGTTCTTTTTCATTTTGGTTCAGGACCTATTAAGGGATTTGCAGTAACCCTTTCCCTTGGTGTTGCGATAAACCTTTTTACAGCATTAATTGGAACAAAAACAGTTTTTGACTTCATATACATTGGAAAGGAGCGCAGGAGTCTGAGCATATGATACAGATACTTGGAAAAACAAACATTGATTTTTTAGGGAAAAAATATATTGCTCTTGGAGCTTCATGTATAATGGTAATTCTTGGGATATTTGCAATTTTTCAGATTCATGAAGGAAAAGCAAATCTCGGAGTTGATTTTGCAGGTGGGCTCAGCCTTCAGGTAAGATTCTCCCAGGCTGTTACACTTTCTGAGATAAGAGCTGTTCTGGACAAAACAGGAATAAAGGATGCGGATATACAGGATCTTCCAACAGAAAAAAAGATTCTTATAAAGCTGAAAAAACATCAGGAAGGAGCTCAGGAGTTAGTTGAAAGAGCCCTTCAGGAAAGTTTAACAAATAAAGAACCTTTGATTGAATCAATAACTCAAATTGGTCCAAAAATTGGAGAAAGAACAAAAAGAGATGCTTTGCTTGCAATAGTTGCTGCTACTATCGGGATACTTTTATACATTGCAATAAGATTCAAATTTCATTTTTCAATTGGTGCAACAGCAGCTACCTTCCATGATGTTATGGCAGTAATTGGAATTTTTTACCTTCTCGGTAAGGAAATAAACCTCATCTTCATAAGTGCTCTTCTCACAATCGCAGGATACTCACTCACTGATACAGTTGTTGTATTTGATAGAATCCGTGAAAATCTTGGGAAAGTTGCTAAAGGCTCAATGACACTTGAAGCATTGATGAATAAAAGTATAAATGAGGTTTTATCAAGAACAATTGTGACATCCTTTACAACATTGATGGCTGCAGTAGCATTGTTTTTCTTTGGAGGAGAGGTTTTACATGACTTTGCTTTTGCAATGATGCTCGGTATAATTATTGGGACATACTCATCAGTGTTTGTGGCGAGCCCTGTTGTTTTATTGCTTGGTAAAAACTCCCTTATAAAGAAATAAGATGCAATACTCGGAGTGGGTTGTTGTTAAAACAAATCAGGAATACCTTCAGTATATATCAAAATCTCTGAATGTCACTTTACCACTGGCACAGGTTCTTGTATCAAGAGGGCTTAAAGATATTAATGAAATCTATTCATTTCTCAATCCTTCAATTGAAAGCATTGAACTGTCGCAGGTTTCAGGTATTTATGAGGCTGTAAATATAATAAATGAGGCAATCAAGGCAGGAACAAAAATTCTCGTAAATGGAGATTATGATGTAGATGGTCTGACTTCAACAGCGATTCTTTATGATATCTTAAGAAAAAAAGGTGCTCAGGTTTTTTATCATATACCTCATAGAATCAAACATGGATATGGACTGAGCATTACAAGCATTGAGGAAGCAAAAAAAATAGGTGCACGCCTTATAATAACTGTTGACTGTGGAATAAGAGACTTTGAAGCTGTGCAGTATGCTAAAAAAGAAGAAATTGGAGTAATAATTACAGATCACCATGAACCATTAAAGTTGAATGGACAACTTATACTTCCAGAGGCTCTAACTGTAATAAATCCAAAAATTGATGAAAACTCCAGATATTCATCTCTGGCAGGAGTTGGGGTTGCTTTTATGCTTGCATTGGCTTTAAATAGCCAAATCGCTACGGAATATCTTGATTTTGTAACACTTGGAACATATGCTGATATGGTTCCGCTCAATACTGTTAACAGAGCGTTGATAAAAAATGGATGGGGACTCATTGAATCAGGTTCAAGACCATCTATAAAGATACTTAAAGACATAACAGGAGTAAATGCAAGTTCACTTAAAAGTTTTCATCTAAGCTTCTGTCTTATCCCGAGGCTGAATGCTCCCGGCAGAATTGATCATGCAGGAGATGTTGTAAAATTTTTAATTTCAGAGGAGCAATCAGAACTTGAAATGCTCGGTCAGTGGTTAAATGAGGTTAACTCTCTAAGGCAGAAAGCAGAAGAAAAAATAATGGAAGAGGTTGAAGAAAAGCTCAGGGTAGAGTTCAATGATGAGCCTGTAATTGTTTTATGGGGACAGTGGCATCCTGGAGTAGTTGGAATTGTTGCAGGAAAGCTTCTTGAAAGATTCGGCCGTCCTGTTTTTGTATTTTCTCTTGAGGATGCTCTGGCAAAAGGTTCTGCAAGAGCTCCTGCAAATTTCAATCTTCAGGAAATGTTAATCAACACAAAAGATTTGCTTATAAGATTTGGAGGGCACAAACAGGCAGCCGGTGTAACTCTTTTAAAAGACAATCTCTTAGAGTTCAAAGAAAGACTCTGCAATATGGTAAAAAATGTAAGCATCAAAAATATCCTTCAGCTTGATGCTGCTGTCAATTTTTCAGATATAAATGAGAAAATGATTGAAGAAATAAAACTTCTTGAGCCATTTGGAGAGGGAAACCATGAGCCTGTTTTTGGAGCAAAAGAGCTAACTGTGGTAAATTTAAAGAAAGTGGGCAACAACCATCTCAAAATGTTTCTAAATCAAAGGGGAATTTTTATTTCTGCAATTGGATTTGACATGGCAGAGGAAGAAATTACTGAAGGGAGTATGATTGATGCAGCATTCACTCCAGCAATTAATGAATGGGAGGGGATGAAAACCCTTCAGCTTCAGCTGAAAGCATTAAGAAAGGCTCAGAGATGAGATTTACTGTAATGGATTTATTAAATAAAAAATCAGAAAGACAAAAAATTACAATGCTTACAGCATATGATTATCCATTTGCTCATCTTGTTGATGAAGCTGGCATTGATATGATTCTTGTAGGTGATTCTCTTTCAATGGTTGTTCAGGGTAATGAAACAACACTTCCAGTTACAATGGATGAAATGATTTATCACACGAAAATAGTTGTCAGATCAACAAAAAGAGCAATGGTTGTTGGTGATATGCCATTCATGTCATATCAAACATCTGTTGAGGAAGCTGTAAGAAATGCTGGCAGATTTGTTAAAGAAGCAGGTGCTCATGCTGTCAAGTTAGAGGGTGGAAGAGAAATCCTGCCTCAGGTTAAAGCGATTACTGAGGCTGAAATTCCTGTTATAGGTCATGTTGGACTCACACCACAGGCTATTCTCAGAATGGGTGGATACAAGCTTCAGGGCAAACTGCCAGAACAGGCAGAAAGAATAAAGAAGGATGCCCTGGGGTTGCAGGAAGCAGGTGCTGTGGCAGTGGTTCTTGAAGTTATTCCTACTGAGCTTGCAAAGGAAATTACAGAAAGCCTTGATATTCCAACAATTGGAATAGGAGCAGGTCCATATTGTGATGGACAGGTTTTAGTACTTTATGATTTACTCGGACTTTTTGAAAAATTCACACCAAAGTTTGTTAAAAAATATGGAAATTTAAGAGAAAGCATCCTTGAAGCAATAAGACAATATAAGGAAGAAGTAGAGAAAGGAGTTTTTCCAGGACATGAACATTCTTTTTAGGGAGGGAAAGTGCTGCCACCTCAAAAACAGTTTGAAATTATAAAAAGAGGCACAGTTGAAATAATTCTTGAAGAAGACCTTAAAAAAAAGCTTGAAAGAGCTTACAAAGAAAATAAACCTTTAAAAATCAAAGTTGGCTTTGACCCTACTGCTCCAGATATTCATCTTGGACATACTGTATTACTTGAAAAAATGAGGCAGTTTCAGGAACTTGGGCATGAAGTAATATTTTTAATTGGTGATTTTACAGGAATGATTGGTGATCCTTCAGGTAAAACCGAAACAAGAAAACCGCTTACAAGAGAGGAAGTTTTAAAGAATGCTGAAACATATAAAGAACAGGTCTTTAAAATTCTTGATTCTAAAAAAACTGTGATAATGTTTAACAGCGAATGGTTTAATGCAATGACAGCCCTTGATATGTGTAGACTTGCAGGAGCTGAAACAGTTGCAAGAATGCTTGAAAGAGAGGATTTTAAAAAGCGTTTTACAGAAGGTCGTCCCATCTCAATTCTTGAATTTCTGTATCCATTGCTACAAGCCTATGACTCTGTTTATCTTAAAGCGGATATAGAACTTGGTGGCACAGACCAGAAATTCAATCTTCTTATGGGAAGACAGTTAATGAAAATTTACGGTATGGAAGAACAGGTAATAATAATGATGCCTCTTTTAGAGGGGCTTGATGGTGTTCAAAAGATGTCAAAGAGTCTTGGAAACTACATTGGTATTAATGAGCCAGCGGATGAGATGTTTGGTAAGATAATGTCTATAAACGATGAGTTAATGCTTAAATATTATGAACTTCTAAGCCATATTTCTGTGCAAGAATTAGAAGAGCTTAAAAGAGGCATTAAAGAAGGTAAGCTTAACCCAAGGGATGCAAAGGAAGCTTTGGCAGTTGAAATTGTTACAAGGTATCATGGTAGAGAACAGGCAGAAAGGGCAAAGGAAAGATTTATAAAACTCTTTAGAGAAAAGGATATTCCAGAGGATATTTTAGAGGTAGAAATCAAAGACGAAGGAGAGGGAGTCTGGATACCAAAAATACTTAAAGAACAGGGGCTTTCAAAAAGTACCTCTGAGGCAATAAGACTCATAAAACAAAATGCAGTCAGAATAAACAATGAAGTAGTAGACAATTCAGATACTAAACTAAAAAAGGGTGAGTATATAATAAAGGTTGGGAAAAAAAGATTTATCAAAGTCAGGATAGTTTAATTATTCATTTTTGCCTGTTGAAAAATTTCTTGATTTTATTATGTGGGAGTAGAATGATGCAGCCTTTGTAGGAATTCTTCTGTAATTTTTAAAATCTACCTTATAAAGTCCAAATCGTGCATCAAGTCCATGAAGCCATTCGTAATTGTCAATCAGCGACCAGTAAAAATAACCTCTTACATCAATACCTTCCTTTATAGCACTTTCAATAACATCAACATGGGCTTTGATGAATTTCATTTTTTTGTTATCATCCTTTGTTGCAATTCCATTTTCTGTTATTATTAATGGGATTTGAAGCTTGGAGGCATATCTTAAAACTTTTTTTAATCCTTTGGGATAAATCTCCCAACCCATATCAGTAAGTCCATGACCATCTATGTCTCTGTGTCTGAATTCAATAAATAATTTTTTAAAGGGATTGAAACGCATATGAATCCTCGTATAGTAATTAATGCCAAAGAAATCAAGCTTGCCCTTTATCGGAGCATCTATTTCATAGGCTTTCAAAGTTAGAAGTTTTATAATTATTTTACCATTCAAGAATCCCTCAATTATTGATTGATTATAAAATCTTTTAGCAATTTTTGTTAAAACTCTGTCAAAGGGATTCCATTTAATCCATGGAGTAAATACTGCCATATTATGGGCTATGCTAATTTGGGAATTTTTATTTTTTGAATGTATTAGGTCATAAATTTGGGAATGACAGAGAAGAATGTTTTTAAGTGCCTTGATTCCTAATTCAAAATCTTTATATCCAGGTGGAATACATCCTTCTATGTATCCCCCCATTATTAAAAGATAGGGTTCATTAAAGGTGATAAAGTAATCAACTTCTTTTATTGAATCTGTCAGTTTATCAATGTATTTTATAAATTTTTCAATACATCCCTTTTTATGCCAGGGATATCTGGTTATAAACCATACAGGATGGGTGAAGTGATGAAGTGTTACCATTGGAGTAATCCCATAATCGTTTAACAAATCAATAATTTTTTGATAATGCTGAACAACTGATTCATTCCATGTATCTTCAGTAGGTTGGATTCTGCTCCATTCTATAGAGAATCTGTAAGCATTTAAACCAAGTTCTTTAATGAGTCTTATATCCTCTTTGTAAAGTTCATAGTGATTTGTAACTTTTGGATTGAGATTTAAAATATTATCCCATGTAGCCCAGTCTGCATAGGGAGAGCCTTCAAGTTGAAAAGCAGAGGTTGCCACTCCCCATAGAAAACCTTTATTACTGTTTTTTTGAAGGGATAAAGATTTCAACTTCTGTTCCTTTATTGTATTCACTTTTTATTGACATATCTCCTTCAAGAATTGATAAAAGATTCTTTGTAATATCATCATAGAGATTTTCAATCTGTCTTGACTGAACAAGCAGAGAGGCTTCTTCTAAGGTTATATTATAGCCAATAAGTAAAGAAGGTTTTTCCATAACTTCCAATACACTTTTTCTTGCATTTAAATGGAGACCATAACCTCTGTCTTTATAGTAAAAAAGGGACTTAATAAAAATTTCATAATTTTCAATTGCGCTTTGTTCTGTAATTTCAAGAATAATTTTTTCTTTTGGAAAATTAAATTCTTCAGCGAATTGATCAGTAATACCAATTGTGTGTTGAGGATTTAAAAGAGTTTCAGGACATACATTGATAAATAGATAATTTTTAAGTCTTTGTTTTGATGCTTCCTTTAAAGCATTTCTTCTACATAACATATCAAGTATATATATTGAACCGTCTTTCTTTGCATCATCAAAAAGTTTTTGTATATTAATGTTTTTTGATATGTGTCTTGTAAGTGCTTCATAGCCAAATATTTTATTTGTCTCAGAAAGGAATATAGGTTGAAAATAAACTGTTAATTCTGAATATATTTTTTTATAAATTCCTTCTTTTAGTAAAACCTTACATCTACTTTGTATCAAGTATTTCTCCATAAATTTTTATCCTCCTTAAGATTATTACAAAAAAAATGTTACAGCAGTTTTAAAGAATTGTTAAGTTTTAGTTAAATTTAAAATTTAACAGAAATTTAATTTTTCTTTAATATTCCTGTAACTTTCAGGTGTTATTATTAATTTAACAAATGTTACTTTGCGATTTTCATATTCACACCAAATACTCAGATGGTTCATTAGAGTTGAGAAGAGTAGTGGATATTTTTGGTCAGGCAGGATTTGATGTTATAGCCATAACAGACCATGTTGTAAATGGAGATAGCATGATTGGGAAACTTGCATGGAGATTTAAATTGACCATTACAGAGAATAACTTCAAAGAATATTTTGAAAATATAGAGTATGAAGCTGAAAGGGCTTGGAAAAAATATGAAATGCTTGTAATACCGGGTGTTGAAATAAGTAAAAACTATCTTTCTTCTGATAAATCAGCTCATATCTTAATCATTGATATTAAAAATTTTATCCCGGCTTGCAGTAGTTACGAATCTATATTTCTTGAAGCAAAAAAACAGGATGCTCTGATTGTAGCCTGCCATCCCCATCACATGAAAGGAGAGATAAGAAATACCCTTTATCTTTGGAAAAACAGAGGGAAATATGGAAAGTATATTGATGCCTGGGAGATTGCTAATAGAGATGATGTCTTTAATGTAGTAAGCCTTAAAAAATATCCCTATATAGCAAACAGTGATTTTCACAAACCAAGACATCTTTATTCATGGAAGACGCTGCTTAACTGTGAAAAAGATAAAGAGGCTATAAAAAAATGTATTAAACATAACAAAGGCGTTGCAATAACACTATTTAGGGGGTAAAAATGATTTTATGGATATTTCTGGGTCTTATAAGTCTAACTTTCTTAATTTACTTTTTTCAGATTCTTGCATTAAGAAAAAAACTGAAAGAAAAAATTTTTTCTATCCATCTGCCAGCTATCTCTATTATCAAACCTCTCAAAGGGCTTGATGATAATTTATTTGACAACCTTGAAAGTTTTTGTCTGCAAGATTATCCTGAATATGAAATTATTCTCTCTCTTGAGAATCAAAATGACCCTGCATACAGAGTTGCTGAAAAGATAAGAAATAAATATCCCGATAAAGTTAAAATTGTTATTGATAATTCAAGTAAAGCTCTAAATCCAAAAGTAAGAAATATGATTACTGCTTATAGAATTTCAAAATATGATTATTTTTTAATAAGTGATAGTAATGTTTTTGTTGACTCCGATTATCTAAGAAAGACTGCTTCATCTATGACCGAGGAAGTGGGACTTGTTACAAATTTAATAGTTGGCACAAGAGGTAAGAGTATTGGAGCAATTTTTGAAAATCTTCAGCTTAATTCATTCATTATTTTAAGTGTGTGTTTACTTGATAAATTTCTTAAAATGCCATGCAGTATTGGAAAATCCATGTTAATGAGAAAGAAAGATTTTGAGGAAATAGGCGGATTTGGAGCAATAAGGGATGTTCTTGCTGAGGATTATCAAATTGGAAGATTAATCCATGAAAAAGGTAAAAAGGTAGTTTTATCAAATTATCTGATTAAAAATATAAATGAATACTGGTCAATAAAAAGATTCCTTAATAGGCATACAAGATGGGCAAAAATTAGATGGAAAATTGCTGGAGTTAAGTATTTTACTGAACCTTTAGTAAATCCCATTTTTATGGCATTTTTTATAACAATTGTATCTGGTATATCCAGCTTATCAGCTATTTTATTTTTATCATCAGCATCAATTAAAATCATGTTAGACTTATTTGTGATCAGGATGCTTAAACAAAAAATCGGTTTAGAAATAATATTAATTCCCTTGAAAGATTTAATAAATGGAATTATATGGTTCGTTCCTTTCTTTACCTCAAAAGTAAACTGGCGTGGAAATAAATATGTTATTTCAAAAAATACTGTTCTTGCACCTGCTCATGAAAATTCATTTATGCGAACCTATTTAAGGTTGAAAACAATATTTAGCCATTAATGAGGTTTAAGCCTATGAAAATTGCCATTTTAGGAGACATTCACGGAAATCTTCCTGCACTTCAGGTTGCCTATGCTACTGCTGTAAAGGCTAATGCAGAAAAAATATACCATCTCGGAGACCTTGGAGGATATGCTCCCTTTGTAAATGAGGTAGTAGATTTTCTAATTGAACACAAAATTGAAGGGGTGCAGGGTAATTATGATGAAACAGTTGCCTTTGATAAACAACACTGTGGCTGTAAATATGAGAATGATTATCAGGCTGAAATGGCTCATTTATCTTTTGAATGGACAAAGCGTCACATTACAGAAAAAACAAAAAATTACTTAAAAAAATTACCATTTGCAATATCCTTTAATGCAGAAGGAAAGAAAATTAAAATTTTTCATGCCACACCGACTAAAAACAATCTTTATTGGTATGAAGACAGACCAGATAAATTTTTTCTTCTAATGTCAGAAAAAGCACAGGCTGATGTTTTAATTTATGGACACACACACATACCTTACTTTAAAAAACTTAAAGGGAAGTATTTTATTAATGCAGGAAGCGTTGGAAAACCAAAGGATAAGGACACAAGAACCTGTGTATGCTTAGTAGATATAAAAAGAGATGATCTGGAAGTAACTTTTATAAGAAAAGAGTATGATATCAAACTTGTTGTGAATGCAATAATTAAAAGTAATTTACCCTATTACTTTGCAGAAAAATTAATGAAAGGAGAATAAAAAGGAGGATTTTATGGAAAGGGGTAAAATTTTGATAATTGATGATAACGAAGACGATTTAAAGATTACTAAAGAACTTCTTGAAAAAGTTGGGTACAATGTCCCGAGTTTATCAACTTAAGGTCAAATTTTAGTAAATTGCACTCATAAACCCTTGATTTTACTTGATTCAATTTTTTATTTTTAATTTTTGTTGTATAACTTTTTTTAATTTTTATTTAATTTTATATTGACATTTATATATTTTTTCCTGTATAATTATTTCATGTTTTTAAAAATTATCCGTTCAGCCCAAAACATTGATTATGTTTATGTTGTAGAAGGATACAGAGATGAATCTGGAAGAATAAGGCACAAGTATCTATTCAGTCTTGGAAGACTTGAAGATTTCCTTAACACAGAGTCATTTAAAAAACTTGCAAAAAGAGCCTTAGGTGAAAGTGTAGAGAAACAGTTTGACCTTACAAAAATATCAGAAGGAAGAGTGCTCAATTATGGTCATTTTTTAATAAAAAAGCTCTGGGATAGATTTCAGTTTGATGAGTTTTTCATCAAGGTATCAAAGAAGAAGAGATTTAATCTATCACAGGCAGTATTTTATATGACAGCAAGGCATATGATTTCCTCAGACAGCAAACTTGGGATGTATGAAAGCAGGGAGGATTTTGTTGGGTTTGACTGTATAGGAATCAATCATCTATACAGGGCACTGGATGTATTAGCAGAAAGCAAGGAAGAATTAGAGGAATACTTGTTTAACCGAAGATACAACCTTTTTAACAATCAAGTAGATGTAGTATTTTACGATGTAACAACCATATACTTTGAAAGCCAGAATGAAGATATACTGAGGAAGTATGGATTTAGTAAAGATGGAAAAATTGGGTCTGTTCAGATAGTGCTTGGATTACTAATAGACAGTGAAGGATTTCCCATTGGCTATGAGATATTTCCAGGGAACACCTTTGATGGGAAGACTTTGCTACCTTTTTTAGAGAGACTTAAGAAGAGATTTTCCC
>CAZDXM010000136.1:0-3883 GCA_964509535.1 uncultured Thermodesulfovibrio sp.
GCATCACATAGTATTAATCTTGTAAGAAGGTTTAGTGATATAATAGCAATACCTTATCAAGCTGACTTGATATTATTCAATAAAATTAAAGAGGCTGTTAAATTTTATGAAGAAATCGGAAATACTTCAGCAATTCCAGAATTGGCTAAAAAATATTAATTTTAAAGAAATTTGCAAAAGGCATTATCTTTTTATTTCAATTGTAGTATTACCCCTTTTTATTCTTATTTTTTATTATCTCTTTATAGCTTCAGACAAATATATTAGTGAAGCAAAGGTAACCATAAAACAAACAGGACAACCCCAAACATCTTTAAATCTCTCAATTTTTGGAATTGGTAATCCTACTTCAAAAGAAGATGCTATGTATTTACAGGAGTATATTTTGTCCTATGATATGCTTGATTATCTTGACAAAAAGCTCAATCTTAAAAAAATTTATCAAAGCAAGGATATTGATTTTATTTCAAGGCTTTCATCAGATGCAACCCATGAAGAATTCTTAAAATACTACCAAAGACATATAATTGATGTAAGTTATGATGATATGTCTTCAATACTTACAATAAAGGTTTATGCCTTTAAGCCTGAAGATGCAAAAAAGATTGCAGAAGCAATCCTTGAGCAATGCGAAAGATATATTAATGGTGTATCCCATAAAATTGCAAAAGAGCAGATGAATTTTATTGAACAAGAGCTTGCCTATGCAAATCAAAAAATGCAGAATTCAAAAAATACACTTCTTAAATTTCAAAACACATACAAAGTTCTTGACCCTGCTCAAGAAGCTCAAGCATCTGCCTCCTTAGTGGCACAATTAGAAACACAGCTTGCAGGACAGGAAGCACAATTGAGAAATCTTCTTACCTATTTAAGTGACGATTCCTTTCAGGTTCAGGCTTTAAAAAATCAAATAACAGCAATGAAAGAACAGATTGAAAAAGAAAAATCAAAGGTCGTTGGTGGAGATTCAAAGCTTAATAAAATCTTAGCTCAGTATTTGGATTTAAAACTTAATGTAGATTTTTCAACAGATGTATATAAAGCAACTCTTTCAGCCTTTGAAACTACAAGAGTTGATGCATCAAGAAAATTAAAAAATCTTGTTATTATTGCTTCTCCAAATTTACCTGATGAAGCTCTTTATCCTAAAAAGACTTATAATACTGTTTTCGCTACAATTATTCTTCTTATCTTTTATGGAATAATAAGATTAGTCATTGGAATAATTAAGGAGCACAGAATATGAAAACCTTAACAGTTATAATTTTTTGTTTAGTAGTTTTTTTAGTAATCCCTGTTTATGCCCAGCAGACTCTACCCTCTCAAATAATTCAACAAATGATTCCGTCTCAAGTTCAACAGCCAGTGCAAACACAAACCCAGCCTATTCAAACACAAGCTCAGCCCATTACTATACCGTCTCCTGCTGTAATACAACCTGCCCAACCACCACAGCCTGTTTCAATAACTGTATTTGGTGAACAACTTTTTATTGGAAGATTTGCTACAGAGCAGTTTACAGGCTTTAACCCTGACTATCAGATTGCCATAGGAGATAGAATATCAGTTAAACTTTGGGGAGCTTTCACTTATGAAGGAAGCCTCACAGTTGACCCTCAAGGAAACATATTTATTCCACAGGTAGGACCTGTAAATATTTTAGGAGTTAAAAATGCTGAACTTAACAGTGTGGTTGAGTCAGCAGTGAGAAAAGTTTTTAAAACTAATGTAGGTGTTTATGCATCCTTAGAAACAGCAGTTCCTGTAAAGGTTTTTGTAACAGGATTTGTAAAGAATCCAGGGCTTTATGGCGGACTTTCATCTAACTCAGTTCTTTATTATCTTGACAGAGCTGGTGGAGTTGACTCTCAGAGGGGAAGTTTTATTGACATTACTGTATTAAGAGGACAACAAATCAGGAAAAAAATAAATCTCTACGATTTTCTTTTAAATGGGAAGCTTGATTTAATTCAGATGGTAGATGGAGACACAGTTTTTGTTGCTCCTAAAAAAAGCTCATTTTCTGTCTCAGGAGAGGTTTTTAATCCCTTTCAGTTTGAATTTGAAGGAGACTCTATATCAGGTTCTGAAGCAATGATCCTTGCAAAGCCAAAACCAGGAGCAACCCACATAACAATTACAAGAAAACAAGGGCTTGAAAAATACACTGAGTATTACTCAATAAATGAGCTTGATAAAATTAAAATCTTCAATGGAGATGAAGTTACAGTTCTATCTGATAGATACCCAGGGACCATACTTGTAAGAGTAGAAGGAGCACATTCAGGAGCACATGCACTGGTACTGCCTTATGGAGCAACAATGAAAGATGTTCTTCCAAAGATTGTTACAAATGTAAGAAGTAATCTTGATGCAATTCAGCTATTCAGAAAGTCAATAGCTCAAAGGCAAAAAGAGATGATACTTGCTTCCTTACAGCAACTTCAAAGCTATGCACTTACTGGAAGGTCTGAAACTCAAGAAGAAGCTAACCTGAGAGCTAAAGAGGCTGAATTAATAATGAGATTTGTTGACCTTGCTAAAAACATTGAACCAAAGGGTCAGGTTACTCTTGGCTCCCTTGAAGAAGCTAAGCAGATGCTTTTGGAAGATGGAGATGTTATTGTAATACCAGAGAAGAAATCCCTTGTTATGGTTCATGGAGAAGTAAGATTTCCAAATGCAATAATTTATTCACCCGGGAAGGACATTGATTATTACATTGAACAGACAGGAGGTTTTACTCAGAGAGCAAACAAGGGTGTTATTATAGTTCTTCATCAAAATGGAAAATTTGAGGATGCTGACAAAGCAACAATACAACCCGGGGATGAAATATTCGTTCTTCCAAAAATTGAAGCAAAAAACATAGAGATTGTAAGAGGAATAACCCAAATATTATATCAAATTGCTGTTACCGCAAGAGTTTTATTAATGGCATGGTAAAAGGGGAAGGTAATTCAAATATGAAGGGAGTAATACTTGCAGGAGGTTATAGCTCTTGATAAGAAATTATATGCGCAGAGTATTCTTGATAAACTGTTTCTTTTTATTAATATTATTTCTCGGATTCCAGCAATTACTGTTCGCAGACGAACTGCTGATTACCAATGTAAATTCTGTTGCTGAGATATATATTGATGTTAACGCGAAGGGTAAAAAAATAAGTCCTTTGCTTTTCGGTGTCAATTACGATTGGAACCGAATCCCGGCAACCGAATACTCCGACTTTGAATCAGCCATGCGAAATATTGCCCATTACACGATTATACGATTTCCAGGCGGCTGGAATGCAGAACACTATGACTGGATTAATAACGACGTACCAGATTGGGTAAAACGCCCACAAATTCCAGGGATTGATCCTAAAACCATAATTTTTCAATCCCCTAAAACCTCTTTCACAACACCAAGCATCTTTGCTTTGAAAAGATACGGCGGAGAAGATAAACTGATAGCGGAAATACTGCGAATCATCAGGGAATATCAGAGCGAAGTAAAAATGTGGGAAATCGGAAACGAGTGGTGGCTTCAGGAAGGTGCGAGCAAAAGCTCTGCGCGCAGAGAAGAAATGCTTAAAAAATATGCATTGCTTGTTCGCAAACTGGTTCCTCTGATAAAAAAGGATTTTCCCGATATAAAGCTTTATGTCACAGGCGATTGGCTCATGCCCGAGCAGTTTGAGCAGATGAAAAAAATTATAGGCGAAAATGTATGGGATAAAATTCATGGGGTCTCGGTCCATATATACTGCGGAAAGAACGATGCCGAGCGGAATTGTTCCCTGATTAAAGCAAGACTTCAAAAGATATCGCAGATCTCTGGGAAAAAAAATATTTTTGTATCAGAATGGGCAGTAGCTAAACAACTTACGGATAAC
>CAZDXM010000137.1:0-21412 GCA_964509535.1 uncultured Thermodesulfovibrio sp.
GAGTTAAGGGTTGATATGTTTGAATCTATAAATAATATTGAAGAAGTATTTACTATAGCACTTGAAAAATTTAAACTTCCCATAATTCTTACTGTAAGAACTCCTTCAGAAGGTGGTAAAAGAGAATTTTTAAATAGACTGACCATATATGAAAGGCTTATAAATTATGCTGACTTTGTTGATATAGAGATTTTATCCAATGAAGTTTTGCCTATTGGAAAGATGAGCAAAGAATACGGGAAAATTATGATTTGTTCATATCATAGATTTGATTTAACTCCCTCAGTTGATGAGCTTGAAAGGATATTTAAAAAAGGGAAGAGTCTGGATGCAGATATTATTAAAATAGCCACGATGGTTAATTATAAATCAGACCTTGAGACTTTGTTAAATTTTACTTTAAATCATAAAAATGACCAGATTATCGTTATTGGTATGGGGATAAAAGGAGTTCCTTCAAGAGTGATAAATCCATGTTTTGGCTCTTTAATCACTTATGCAAATATTACAGTTAGCTCTGCTCCCGGTCAGATTCCTTTAAAAGATATGGTGCATATTTTTAAGACTTTAGGGTTAAGATAATAAAAATTAAGGGCTACATTTATTTTATATAACTTTTCCAGTATGCTCTAATTTTTTCTTTTACAGACTTAGGCAGGGGGACATAGTCAAGTTTTTTAGCAGTTTCATCTCCGTTCTGAAATGCCCAGTCAAAAAATTTAATAACGGATTTATTGGCATCAGTTTTTTCTCTTGCAAGAAGGATATAAGTAGCGCCAGTGATAGGCCAGGCTTTTTTACCTGGTGCATTAGTCATCCATGTGTAGAAATGACTTTTAGGGTCAAGCTGAGCTGATGAAGCTGCCTCTGTGAATGTTTCAATGTCAGGGGCAACAACCTGTCCTGCAGGATTTTTAAGTTTTGCTGTAGTAAGTTTACTTTGTTTTGCATAGGCAAACTCAACATATCCAATTGAGTAAGGAGTTCTTCTTACATAGTTTGCAACACCTTCATTTCCTTTTGCTCCGAGTCCAGTTTTCCATCTTACAGAAGTTCCGTATCCCACCTGGCGTGCCCATTTTTTACATGCATCGTTTAAGTAGTGAGTAAATATGGCAGTTGTTCCTGATCCATCTGACCTGTAGATTACTGTAATTGGTTTTGCAGGAAGATTTAGATTAGGGTTCAGCACTTTAATTTTAGGGTCATTCCAGTATTTTATCTCGCCAAGGAATATTTCACACATTGTATTGCCATCTAAAACTAAACTTCCATTCATAATGCTTGGAATATTTATTACTGGAACAATTCCACCTATCACTGCAGGGAATTGAAGCAATTTGGATTTTTCTATTTCTTCTGGTTTTAAAGCCATATCAGAAGCTCCGAAGTGAACTGTTCTTTCTGTGATCTGCCTGATTCCTCCACCTGAACCAATTGACTGGTAGTTGACTTTAATATTTGTTTCTTTGTAATAACTTGCTGCCCAGCTTGAGTAAAGAGGATAGGGGAATGAAGCCCCTGCACCATTGAGCATTTCAGCAGAAAAACTAATATTGCAGTGTAACAGAATTAATAAAGATATTAAAAATAATACTATTCTAAGCATTTTTATGCCTCCTGAATTTATAGAATTTTGAATATTTTATCATATCATAAATGTAGAAAAAAGACAGAAGTTTTCTATAGGCATTTTTAAGAAAATATTTTTAACTTGAAAGAGGGGGCAGAATTGCCCCCTGAATTTTTAAAAGGAGAGTTGTAAAGTAAGCTGAACTCTTTTATCGTCTTTTGTGCCTTTTTGCTTATATTCAACTTTGTCATAATCAAGGACAAGCATGTTTTTATGTGGTTTATCAATATGATAGGCAACTCCTGCGATGTATCTCTTGTTTTCATCATCTTTTGCATCTTTGTTCGGGTCAAAGTAATCATATCTTCCAATAATACTGAACTTTTTATGAGGCTTTATTTCTGCAAAGAAAGAATATCCTTTTTTACTGTTTTCATCTTCACCTTTCTGATTTCCTTTACCAGCATAGTACTGTCCTGTAACTGTAAAGTATTCGTGTTCATAACTTATCATACCAAGATTTACATTCCAGTCTGGATTTGTATCTTTGTTGCCTTTACCTACAATTCCGAAATATGATAATTGAAGCCCGGAAACATAGTCTGGAAGAGGCCTCAGAGTGAGCCTTCCCTCAAAAACTTTGTTTTGATTTTTTTCTGATGCATGATATCCACCACCATTGTATATTCCAAAAGACATACTCCCGTATTTTCCAGGATAGTAGCTATTAACCTTTTTCTGATATTCTTCAGGCATTGTTCCACCAAGTAAAGTAGCAAAGGTGATACCTAAGTCTGCTGAGTTGAATATTCCATTTCTTTCAAGAAACATTGTGTCCTGACAACGATAGAAGTTAACATGTTCTTCAAAATCAAGCCAGGGCATATGAACCATACCAACTTCAACAAAAGGCTTTGTGAATATAGCAAACTCTGGAAGTTCAAACTTTGCATATCCGTATTTAAGCCTCAAAACTACAGAGCCTGCAAGGTTTGAAGTTTTATCATCTGCTGTTGTTATATCAGGTGTTACTCTTACACTGAACCATGGAAGAATTTCCTTGTAAATATTTATATATCCACGCTTCAGAACAAACTTATTGTAACCTTCTCCTTTATTTGCTCCATTCTGATATGAAATATACCACAGTCCTCCAAACTTCCATCCCTTAAGAACTTTAATAATTTTTTCAGCTTCTTTCATTGTTTCCTTTTCTTTCTCACTTAAAGCAGTTTCCTGTTTTGTCTGCGCCTTTTCTGTTTTTTCAACTCTTCCCTCAAGTTCCTGCAATTTCTTTTTTAATGTCTCAATTTCCATCTGGAGTTCTTCTTTTGATTCTGCCTTTGCAAATCCTGTCAGTGATAATAAGAATACAAGAGTAAAAGCGAATACTAAAAAAGATTTTAATTGTCTCATGTTTCCTCCTTATTTGATATGGTTTTTCCAATATGCTCTAATTTTTTCTTTTACAGACTTAGGTAGAGGGACATAGTCAAGTTTTTTAGCGGTATCATCTCCGTTCTGAAATGCCCAGTCAAAAAATTTAATAACGGACTTATTGGCGTCAGTTTTTTCTCTTGCAAGAAGGATATAGGTAGCCCCGGTGATAGGCCAGGCTTTTTTACCTGGTGCATTTGTCATCCATGCGTAGAAATGATTTTTAGGGTCAAGCTGAGCTGATGAAGCTGCCTCAGCAAAACTATTAAAATCAGGGGCAACAACCTGTCCTGCAGAATTTTTCATTTTTGCAGTGTCTAAGTTGTTCTGTTTTGCATAGGCAAACTCAACATATCCAATTGAGTAAGGAGTTCTTCTTACATAGTTTGCAACACCTTCATTTCCTTTTGCTCCGAGTCCAGTTTTCCAGTTTACAGAAGTTCCGTAACCAATTTGCTCTTGCCATTTTTTACATACATCGCTTAAATAATGGGTAAATATGGCAGTTGTTCCTGATCCATCTGACCTGTGAACCACTGTTATTGTCTGATCTGGCAGATTGATTTTAGGATTTAATGCTTTGATTTTAGGGTCATTCCAGTTTTTAATCTCACCAAGAAATATCTCAGCAAGAACAATCCCGTCTAAAATTAATTCTTTACCTTTAAGTTCAGGCACATTGATTATGGGAACAACTCCACCTATTACAGCAGGAAACTGAAGAAGTCCGGACTTCTCAAGCTCTTCTGTCTTTAATGGTAAATCAGAAGCTCCGAAGTGAACTGTTCTTTCTGTGATCTGCCTGATTCCTCCACCTGAACCAATTGATTGATAGTTAATTTGGATACCTGTTTCTTTGTGATAACTTGCTGCCCAGCTTGAGTAAAGAGGATAGGGGAATGAAGCACCTGCACCATTGAGCATTTCAGCAGAATGCACAATTGTGAAACTGAAAAGCAATAATAAGATGATGCTTAATACAGAAAGTCCTTTCATGTAAAACCTCCTTTTGTTTTTTTGCCAGAGCAAGGCTCCAGTTATTTGTTATTTAGATGATATCATGGGACTTGTTAAGGCAAAGTTACAGCAATATTAAATTTCTGTTAAATTTTTGAGTCTTAAATTTTCTGTAAAGTTGCAAAAAAAACAACTTTATGTGCATAATGAATCTTTAAGAAAGTTAATCTGGAGGTATTATGAAAATTGAAGAAATAATAAAAGAAAAACCACATCTGCAGAGTCCTCTTGAACTTTATGCAAAAATTAAGGATTTTACAGAACAGTGTAAAAAGGAAAAAGAAAGGGTAAAGCTTGACAGTGATACAGATTTAATTGATATTGTTCTAAAAAAATTCTCATCAGTTTTTCAGATTCCGTATGAATCCATCGTGTTTCTAAAAGATGAAATTTTAAAAGGTGGAAAGGATCCAGTAAAAGAGCCCTCAAAACTCTGGACTTTACAGATTCAAAGCGAGGAATTATCAAAAGAAGAAATTGAAAGAATGACATTTATATTGAGTAAGCCCTTCTTTGTATTTCTAAGAAAAGAAGGACAGAAGGCTGATTTTACAGAAACAGGGAAATGCCCGATCTGTGGAACTGATTCCTCACTCGCCATGATTACTGAAAATAATGAAAAAATAATGATCTGCCCTCTCTGTGAACACGGAGGAAGCTTTTTTAGAATAGGATGTCCTTACTGCTTTAACAAAAATTCAGACAGAATTGAGATACTTCTTGATGATGAGGAAATAAGAGCAGAACTTTGTCTTGAATGTAATACATATATTAAAAGTTTCAGAGAAAACCACTACATCAAGTACAGAGACCCTTTTTTGATTGACCTTGTAAGTCTGCCACTTGACATAGTGGTTCAGAGGCGCGGATATATAAGACGCTCTCCAAACATTATTGGATTGAGAATGATAAAATAATGAGCAAAAAAGTTTTTCACGAGCTTATTTCTCTTGAACAAGCAAAGGAAAAACTTTTTAATTCAGTAAGACAGAGGGTTTCAATTCCAGTTGAAGCTGAGATAGTCTCTGTAAAAACTGCCTTAGGAAGAATCACTGCTGAGCCTGTTTTTGCAAGATTTTCATCTCCATATTTTCACTCTGCTGCTATGGATGGATATGCTGTCAGAGCCCGTGATACTTTCTCGGCAACTGAAAGACAGCCTGTCAGACTTAAAATAGGTGTTGAAGCACAATGGATTGAAACAGGAGATCCTCTTCCAGACGGATTTGATGCTGTTATACCCGTTGAAGATGTTAATCTCAGGGATGGTTTTATAGAAATTTATGCTTCTGTCCCTCCATATAACGATGTAAGACCAATTGGAGAGGATATCGTTGCAACAGAGTTGATAATTCCTGAAAGTCATGTAGTTCGTCCTCCTGATATTGGAGCAATGCTTGCCAGTGGAATAACTGAGATAAAGGTGCGTAAAAAACCAGTGGTTGGAGTCATCCCAACAGGTTCAGAACTTGTAGATGCAGAAAAATTAAAGGAGAGAATGATTAAACCACCTGAACTTATTGAATATAATTCCGCAGTTATTGGAAGTTTGTTAATTCAGGCAGGGGCATTACCCAAAATTTATAAGATTGTAAGAGATGAAGAGGAAGATATAAAAAATGCTATTTTAAATGCATTTGAAGAATGTGATTTTGTTCTCGTTAACGCCGGGTCAGGATACGGAAAGGAGGATTACACTTATAAAGTTGTAAATAAAATTGGAGAGATTATCATAAACGGTGTTGCTATAAAACCAGGTAAACCTTTTATTGCAGGTTTTATAAACAATAAACCTGTTCTGGGGATTCCAGGATATCCTGTCTCTGCCTTTTTATGCTTTGACCTTTTCGTTAAACCATTAATTGAACTTTATCTTGGCACATCCATTGAAAGAGAAGAAAAGCTTAAAGGAATACTTTCAAGACAGATTTCATCAAACATTGGAGTTGACGAGTTTTTACGTGTAAAGGTAGGCAGGGTTGAAGACAAATATATTGTAACGCCTGTGGGAAGAGGAGCAGGGCTTCTTATGTCTGTTGTTAGAGCAGACGGTTATATTGTTGTTCCAAGAGGTTCTGAGGGATTTTCACAGGGTTCAGAAATAACAGTTAATCTATGGAGAACAAAACAGGATATTGACAATACAGTAGTTTGCATTGGCAGTCATGATAATACTCTTGATATTCTTTATAATTTCCTCAGAAAGCGTTATCCGTATGTAACCCTTTCATCTGCTCATGTTGGTTCAATGGGTGGTCTTGTGGCGATAAAAAAAGATGAGGCACATATTGCTGGAACCCATCTTCTTGATGAAACAACAGGCGAATACAATATACCTTTTATAAAAAGGTTGATGCCTGACAAAAAAGTTGTTCTCATTAATCTTGTTTATCGGATTCAGGGCTTTATTGTAAAAAAAGGGAATCCAAAAGATATTAAAGGATTTGAGGATCTCTGTCGTGAAGATGTGGTTTTTATAAACAGGCAGGCTGGTTCAGGAACAAGGCTTCTTCTTGATAAACATTTAAGAGAACTTGGTATTTCACCAACAAAAATAAAAGGTTATGAAAGGGATGAATACACTCACATGGGAGTTGCTTCTGCTGTTCTTACAGGAAGGGCAGATGTAGGACTTGGCATCTTAGCAGCTGCTCAAGCACTTGACCTTGATTTTATTCCTGTAGCTGAAGAAAGATATGATATTCTGATACCGAAAGATTTTATTGAGCTTGGCACTATTCAGGCGGTTTTGAAAATAATCAGAGAAGATGATGAATTTAAAACAACTGTAGAATCACTTGGTGGATACAATGTCCGGGATATGGGAAAAGTTATCTATGAGAATATTTAATTCTTTTCATTATTTTATTTCTTCAATAGCATTTTCAAAATCTTCCCTATTAATTCCGAGTATCCTCTTTGCACCAATAAATCTTTTCAGGTAATAAGGTGTCTCAAGACTATCAATTGTTACTTTTTTTGACCTTGATGATGCATGTATAAATAGGGCATCTCCAAGATAGATGCCAACATGAGATGGAAACCTTGCATAAGTTCTGAAAAATACGAGATCACCAGGTTGAAGATCTTCTTTTTCAACAGGAGTTCCCAGAGCAAACTGTTCACGCGCACTTCTTGGTAAATCAATTCCAATCATGGAGTAAACTTTTTTAACAAAATAGGAACAGTCAAGCCCGCTAAAGCTGTCTCCACCGAATTTATAGGGTAGATGAAGCATCTTTTTAGCAAACAAAAGCAGTCTTTCTGCAATACTCATTCTGGATAAATCCTCAGATGCTTTGATTCCTTCCAGTTCTTCCATCATTGTATCCATATCAACTGCAGATATAATTACAGGAACTTTTTCATCTTCTCTAATTGATATATTATTCAAAGGTTTTTCAGCTTTTACAATTAGTTTCTGCCCAACTCTTAACCTGTTACTGGTCAAGGCATTCAGTCTTTTAAGTTCATCCACTGATAAATTATATTTTTTTGCTATTTTGAAGAGAGTATCACCTTTTTTTACTGTATGGTATTCTGATTCTGTGTTTTTAATTTTTGTTTCTTTTGATTTATTCATTTTTTTATAATTTTTATCCGGTATTTCAAGCTTCATACCTATCTGTAATTTATTATTTTTTAGATTATTGGCTTTTTTAATTTCATTAACTGATACTTTGAATTTTTTTGAAATCTGCCAGATATTATCACCTTTTTTTACAGTATATGTATCGGCGAAAACAAGACAGGGAAATATAAGAGCGATTAAAATATAAAAAATGCCTAATTTTCTAATCATAAAGCACCTCCTCAAGCAGCATTGTTTTGAATCTCATTAATTCCTGGCAGTTCATTTAAATTTGAAATACCAAATAATTTTAAAAATTCCTTAGTAGTGCCATAAAGAAAGGGCCTGCCAGGCACTTCTTTTTTCCCAACGATTTTTATAAGCCTTTTTTCAATAAGAGTTTTTATTGCATTTTCTGAGTTCACTCCTCTGATTCTATCTATTTCAGCTTTTGTAACAGGCTGTTTATAAGCTATTATTGCAAGTGTTTCCATTGCCTGCTCGGAAAGTTTATTGCATGAATTTAAATTTTTAAATACTTTTATCCATTCTGCATGTTCAGGATTTGTAACCATCTGATATGAACCATCCATATTAATAATTAAAATACCAGCATTCCTTTTCTTGTAGTCATGAATTAATTCATCAACAATTTTCTTTATCTGAGTTTCCTGAATATTAAAAATTGAATTTAAAGTTTTAAGTGAAACAGGTTTTTCAGATATAAATAAAATGGCTTCTATGATTGATTTAACTTTATCTGAACTCAGAAATAAATTCATCGGAGAAATTATACAGAATTGGACATGTAAAAATCAACTAAACCTATTTCATTTAACTTTGAAAAAAAGCTCTTTTATGAAATTTTTTACTGCAGGTATTTCTGTTGATATTAATTCATCTTTGTTGCCATCAAATACAAGATTACCATTTTCTACAAAAATAAATCGGTTGCAGAGTTGCCATGCCACATATACAACATGGGTTATTATCATAAAGCCTGTTTTTTCTCTGTTTGCAAGGTCTTCAATTAAAGAAATTATTCTTTGAGAATTAATAGGATCAAGACCAGCTGTTGGCTCATCATAAAGAAACATCTTTGTTTTACCTACTGAAAGGGCCCTTGCAATCGCCACTCTTCTATGCATCCCACCACTTAACTGCTCAGGCATCAATTCCTCTGAACCCTGAACTCCAACAAGCCTAAGAAGTTCACTAACTCTTGAATAAATTTCATCATCAGGAATCTTGAGCAGTTCCCTCATAAAGAATGCAACATTTTCTTTCACAGGCAATGAATCAAAAAGAGCACCTTCCTGAAAAACTATGCTGAATTTTCTTCTAATAGGAATAAGTTCTTCTTCACTGAGTTCTGTTATATCAACACCATCAATAAAAATTCTGCCCCTGTCAGGCTTGATCAATCCAACAATGAGCTTTAAAATTGTTGTCTTCCCACTTCCGCTTTCTCCAAGTAAAGCTACACGCTCATCAAATTTAGCCCTGAAACTAATCCCTTTAAAAATTTCCCTTTCTCCATATGAAAACCAGACATTATCAAAAACTATCATACACTGAACCCCAGTGCATAAAGCAGAATTCTTGTAAGAATAAAATCCATTGCAATAACAACAACTATTGATGTAACAACAGCCTTTGTTGTGGAAGTTCTCAATCCCTTTGCACCACCATGTGTTGTAAGTCCATAAAAACAGCTTATACAAGAAATTAAATATCCAAATATAAAAGGTTTTATAACTCCTGAAAAAACATTTTGAAAATTAAGTTCCCTTATAATGCTTGACCAGTAAAATGAGCCACTCTGATTGCTCACAAAAACAGCTATATAATATCCACCAAATAGACAAATAAGGTCACCGATAATTGTAAGACATGGAAGCATTAAAACAGAGGCAATAACTCTTGGAATAACAACTTTTTTAACTGGATCAATGCCGTAAACTCTTAATGTATCTATCTGATGACCAAGAATCATTGAACCTATCTCAGCAGTCTGACCTGCCCCAACTCTGCCGATAAAAACCAGAGCTGTTACAAGAGGTCCTATCTCTCTTATCACTGCTATGCCTACAACTTTTCCCGTATACATTTTAAGACCCAATCTACCAAGCTCTGCACTCAGCTGCAGACTAAGTGCCATCCCCACAAAAAGACAGACCAGAGATATAATAAAAACAGATGAAGACCCTGCATATTCCATCTGCTCAATCACATCATCAATATAAAGCGGCCTTTTAAAAAGTTTAAAAATTGAGTTTATGCAGAGCATATAAAAATCCTGTAAATCAAAAAAGATTTTTTGTATTTGAGTTGAAAATCTCATCTAAAATAAGCTCTTTTGCATGGGTTTATACTTTGTAACTTTTTTTATTTTTATATATTCTTCAGGAATTTCTTTCAGAAAAGAAGAAACAGGAAGAGAGATTCTCTTTCCATTAATAAATCTGCTTTTTGTATAAATGAGTATTAAGTCATCCATTGCCCTGGTCATCCCGACATAAAACAGTCTTCTTTCCTCTTCAATATCCGTATCAGATGAAAAACTGTGTGGAATAAGTCCTTCATTAAATCCAGCAATGAAAACAACAGAAAATTCAAGTCCTTTGGCTGAATGAAGTGTAAGAAGGCTAACTGCATTAATATTTTCAGGAAACATATCCATTGGCATAAGGCCTGAAATTTCATCAATAAATAATTGAATCTGTTCTATGAGTTTACCTTTTTTATAAGTTTTTGCAATATTTTTTAAAATAAAAGCTTCGGTATCTGATAAACCATCAAAAATGCCTGAAGACTCAAGAAACCGATGCAGAGAAATATCAGCAAAAAACTTCTTTGAAGTATCCTCTCTTGATAAAAACTCAGTGAGTTTTTTTACTATTGAAGCTATCCATATTCCTGTATCTTTCTGCATTGTTTTTACAGGAATTCCTGCTTCAGTTAAAGTCTCTTTTATTATCTTAAACTGATTATTGGTTCTTGTAAGGACTGCAAAGTTTGAAAAACTGTACTGAGTTTCATCTTTATTTTCATAAAGTTCTGTAAAATCTGTTGCTCCAAGTCTCGATTTTATCTCTTTAAGAATTGCCTTTGCCTCTTCATACTCATCTTTAACCTCAATCAATGTTATAAATGATGATTTTCCTCTGACTGGTTCAATTTTCTTTGCAAATCTTTTAGTGTTTGAGGTGATAAAGCTATTTGAGGCATGGACTATATTTGCCTGAGAGCGATAGTTCATGGAAAGATTTATCAGTGTTAAATCCTTAAAATCCTCTGGTAAATTTAAAAAAAGTTCAATTTCTGAACCTCTAAAGGAGTAAATAGCCTGGTCAGGGTCTCCAAATACAGCAAGTGAGCCATCTTTTTTAAGAAGCCCTTTTACAATCTCATACTGAAGTTTATTTATATCTTGAAACTCATCAACAATTATAAAAGAAAAAAACGGTGGAATCTTCCTTTTGTTTATCAGTTCCAGAGTTTTTAATAAAAGGTCATCAAAGTCTAAAAAATTGAACTCTGTTTTTTTCTCTTCATACTTTTCATATATTGCACGAGTTTTTTCATCAAGTGATAAACCTGTATTTTTAAATTTAGAGATTTTTTCTATAAACTTATCTGAAGCTTTCCCGCATATTGCTGAGATTATCTCTCTCTGAGTGTTTCTTGTGCAGAGTTGAAAATGCCTTTGTCTTTCAGGAAGAAACTCCCTTAAAAGCCTCAAACACAAAAGATGAAATGTGCCTATGAATGGTAAATTCTCCTTTCTATTTAGGCTATTTATAACTCTCTGCCTCATTTCAACTGCTGCTTTCTGAGTAAATGTAAGTGCAGCTATCTCAGATGGATTTATACCTTCATTTAGTAGATGAACAATTTTTGCAGTAATTGTAAGGGTTTTCCCTGTGCCAGGACCTGCTAAAACACAGAGATATCTGGCTGTGTTTTCAATGACAATTTTCTGATTTTTATTCAAATTCATTTAAAAAGTAATGTCTGCCCTGCGTTGTTCTTTGATGTTTCACCAAATACTCTTATTTTGCCGTACTGCCCATCATATCCTGGTTCTACGAAAACTTTTCCTGTTCTCATTCTTTCAACTGCCTCTGCTAAATGCTCATCAACTGCTGAAATCTCTTCCAGTTTTTTATTCAGTAGGATATCAAACTCGCTGCCAAGTTTGTAAATCAATTTCATATAAGTATTAAATACTGTTTTACTCTGAGTTGATGTTTTATTTATCTCAGCAATAATTTCCTGCAGGGGAATTATTGATTTATAAGGAAATGCATTATGGGGTTTAAATCCTTCCTCTCTGTCTGATAAAACTTCAACTCTGTGCATAACACCAACAGTAACTCTTTTACCACACCGAGGACACATATAGTTCATTTTAATTGTTTCCTTGGGAGAAAGCCTCACACCGCAGAGCCTATGCCCATCATAATGATATTTCCCCTCTTCAGGAAAGAACTCCACTGTGCCAACAAATCCTTTACCTGTTTTTATAGCCTCTGTTATTGCTTTATAACTGATTTCTGTTTCAAATATATTTGCTTCTCTTCCAATTTTTGCTGGAGAATGCGCATCTGAATTTGAAATTAAAATTACTCTATCAAGTTTGCTCAGTCTCCAGTTCATTGGTGGATCTGAACTCAGTCCTGTCTCTATTGCATAGATATACTCCATCAGTTCTTCAAAGCATTCTTCAATACTGTCAAATCCAGACTCAGAACCAAAGACAGAAAAATGGGGAGTCCAGGCATGCGCAGGAATAATTAATGACTGAGGAGAAATCTCAAGGATGATTTTCAATATTTCTTTAGCGTCTATGCCAAGAACTGGTCTACCATCTGAAGAAAGACTGCCTATCTGCATTAAGGCATGATTTATCTTTATAACATCTTTCAGCGATGGTGAAAGAATCAGTAAATGAATCTTTCTCAGTTTCCCAGTTTTTTGATAAATACAGCTAATTTCAGATGAGAGCATGAAAAAGACTTCCTGTTTGCATGAATCAGGAATGTTAAGGCGATACTTCTTTTTCAAAGTAAAAAGTCCATTTTCTTCTTCATTGAGCTTCTTTTCAATTTCTTTGAGCCACTCTGGATGCGTGAAATCACCTGTTCCAATAACCTTTATTCCTTTAATCTGTGACCACTGTTCAATTACCTCAAGGCTCATGCCTTTACTTGTTGCACGTGAATACTTTGAGTGAATGTGCAGGTCAGCGTAAAACATCAACATCACCTTTTTCTAAGGATTTTCTTATGAATTCAACAATATAAAGATGTTCTTTAATTCCCTTATTCTCAATATATAGAGGTTTGCCTATAAAAAAGTAAACAGGCTTTGAAGGATCAATTTTACCGAAATCCTTGAAGATTCTGCCAATCCCCCACGCATCTGTTCTCAATGCTATGGGAACTACAGGAACAGAAGCTTTTTTTGCGAGTTTTATTCCGAGAGTATTAAATTTTGCAGGATCAAAGACAATCTGTCTTGTTGCCTGAGGAAATACAACAACAGATATTCCTTCCTGAAGCCTTTTAATTCCTTCCTGTATCACTGTTCTGTAGTCCTCCTTTGGATTCTTTCTTGTAACAGCAATTGGCTTTAGCATTGATAAAATTTTACCAAAAAAAGGATAGTTAAGAAGAGACTCTTTCACAACAAAGGTAATTCTTATCTGTTTTCCTATCACTGCTGGAAGAACCAGAGTTTCAAGGGTGCTCATATGGTTTGCTATAAAAACACAGGGCTGATTCAAGCCATTTAAGTTTTCATTTCCTTTAACAGTAATCTTGCAACCAGCGTCTTTCAGCATATCAAGAACCTTTAATCCATCTGAAACAAGATTTTCATATGAATAAGTCCCCCTTTTTAGCTTATATGCTGCTGAAATTATCTTTTTTAAAATATTAAAATGAATCTTAATCGTTGTCATCTCAGAATAGGATCTTTAATCCCTGATTCGTCAAATCCCTTCTTTCTGTAAATACAGCTTAGACATTTAAAACATGGAAAAGGATTTTCAGGGTCACCCTGCGGATCATAGCAGCTCCATGTGAGTGAGTAGTCAACTCCAAGTTCAGCGCCCTTTTTAATAATCTCAGCTTTTGTCATATAAAGAAGAGGAGCTCTGATTTTAAACCTGATTTTACCCTCCAAAGACACTTTTGTTGCAAGATTAGCCATTTCCTCAAAAGCCTGAAGATATTCTGGCCGGCAGTCAGGATATCCTGAGTAATCCACAATATTTGCTCCTATGAAGATATCAGAAGCCTCAAGCACCTCAGCCCATGCAAGAGCAAAGCTCAAAAAAATTGTATTGCGTGCAGGAACATAGGTAACTGGAATGCCTTCTACCTGTCCTTTTGGAACTTCAATCTCTGAAGTCAGAGCAGAACCACCAATTTTTCTTAAATCAAATGATACTGTCAGGTGTTCCTGAACACCTAAATGTTTTGCTACTTTTTTGGCAGATTCAAGCTCTACCTTGTGCCTTTGCCCGTAATCAAAGGAAAGAGCATAGCAGAGGTATCCTTCAGATTTAGCTACAGCAAGTGTTGTGGAAGAATCAATACCTCCACTAAGAAGTATAACTGCCTTTTTCATCTGATTCCTCAATTATCGTATTTTTCACCAATCTTTGGTTCTTTTCCGCTAAACAATCTCTTTATGTTTGAAATATGTCTTGAGTATACGAGAACCGTAATTAAAAATGAAAAAATTAAAAATTCTTCCTGATAACTAAGAAAGTATACAATTAAGGGAAGTAAAGAAAAACTGACAAGAGCACCAAGTGAAGAAATTCTGCTTATTTTAACAGTTATTATCCACAGCAGGACAGTAATCATTCCTGCTAAGGGCATACTTGCTAATATAACTCCCAAAGATGTAGCAACTCCTTTGCCTCCTTTGAATTTAAGAAATGGAGTAAAACAATGACCAATAATTGCAAGAATTCCTACTGTAGTGAATAATATAAGATTTTCTCCATAGGGAAGTAATCTCAGTATAAAAACAGGGATAAATCCCTTCAACATATCAAGCAATAATGTAACTAATGCTTCCTTTTTACCTATAACCCTCATTACATTGGTTGCCCCGATATTTCCGCTACCTGCTTTTCTTAAATCAATTCCCTTTGCTCTGCCAATAATATATCCCCAAGGAATTGAGCCTGATAAGAAAGCAAACACACAGAAAACAATACTCATTTGATATTTCTCCAGAAATGAAAAAGATATTGAATTCCAGAGAATATAGCCACCACAGTACCAATATAAATCAAAATAAGACCTGCATCATATAGATCAACTCCATTTATCTCTTCTGCAATAAGCAGAAGTAGTATTGAAATCATCTGCAGGACTGTTTTTGCCTTCCCTGCTGTTTCAGCAGGAATAACAATTCCTTTTGAAAGAGCATAAAATCTTAAAGTTGTTATAATAAACTCCCTTAAAATTATAACAATTGCTATCCATGAAGGTATTCTTGCTATGTCAACAAGAATTACAAGAGCTGAGATTACAAGAAGTTTATCAGCTATTGGATCTAAAATAATTCCAAGTTTTGTTATCTGACCGAATTTTCTTGCCAGGTAGCCATCAAGAAAATCTGTAACTGAGGCTATAAAGAAAAAAAATGCTCCAACCTGTGGATTCGCTGGAGCTTCTATTATAAAAAGAGGAATTATTAATATCCTCAGAATTGTTAATGATGTTGGCAGATTAAATGTTCGTGTATTCATTTATAAATCTGTTCCACAATCCTTTTGCCTTTAAAATAATATCACAGAGTTCTCTTACAGCACCCTGTCCTGACTTATTTTCAGTTACATAATCAACAAATCTTTTGACTTCTTCATGAGCATCCTGAGGAGCAACAGAAAAACCAGCTCTTTTTAAAATTGACAGATCAATTATATCATCTCCCATTACCGCTATTTCTTCTTTCTTTAAGCTATGTTTTTTAACTATTTCATTGAAAATTCTGAGCTTCTCTCTTACACCCTGATAGACCTCTGTGATTCCAAGTTCTTTCATTCTTCTTTCAAGCGCCCTTGAGTGTCTTCCTGTTATTACTGCTAAATTTATCCCTGATTTGTGAAGCATAACAAGCCCGTGTCCATCCCTCACATTGAATATCTTCAATTCATTATTTTCATTGTCAAGAATTATGTCTCCTGAAGTTAAAACTCCATCAACATCAAGAATTAAAAATTTAATTTTTTCTGCCTTTTCAATAATTCTTTCTATGAGGTTTCCCGGTATGTTTTTATACTTGTTAAGAATTCTCTCTATAATTGCTGTGGTTGAAATACCTTCAACATATGAAAGGCTGTAAACCTCCTTTACAAGGTCAGCACCAACAATCTCTGCGGGAGACCAATCACCACCCTTGACAAGCACATTAGGCTGAATATATTTAATCAGATTATATGGGGTTTCTTCATCAAAAAACACAACAAAATCAACCATTTCAAGGGACGAAACAACCTCTGCTCTTTCATTCTCGGGATTAATCGGCCTTGAAGGTTTTATTCTTTTTACTGAGCTGTCAGAATTTATACCAACAACAAGAATATCTCCCAATTTCTTTGCTTCTTTGAGATATCTTATGTGACCTAAATGCAGTAAATCAAAACATCCATTTGTAAAAACAACCTTTTTACCCTCACTTTTCAGCTTGTCTATTTCTTTTTTGAGTTCTTCTTTACTCAGGAGTCTTCCCATAAATTTTCTCCAGAGCTTTCTTCAGAATCTCTCTATCAGTTTTGTAAGTAATTTTTTTTAATGCCTCCTCAGGGTCAAACCACTGAGCTGTATCAATCTCCCACTGAGGATTTATTTCACCTTGAGTGTACTCCACAAGAAAATATTTTACTGTTTTAAAGCACTTTTCTCCTTCCATTGAAAACCAGTATGACGCCTGCCCTGCTTCATCAATTATTTTACCATCAACTCCTGTTTCCTCCTTTATCTCTCTCAAGGCAGTTTCTTCAGGATCCTCTCCTTTTTCCACAAGCCCCTTAGGAAGAGCCCACACAGTTTCATTTTTGGTGGCTATTAACAAAATTTTTACCTTTCCATTTATGAATCTATAAACAACTCCTCCTGCTGAAAAAAGCCTTTTCATGGTCTGGGCATTTTTGAGGGATTTAAAATTCTCAGAATATCATTATAAAATGCAAGCATCATAAGGGCAACTAAAAATGCTATTCCAATTTTTTGTGAAACTGCAATAAATTTTTCACTCAGTGGCTTTTTTCTTATAGCCTCAATAAGGAAAAATAAAATATGTCCACCATCAAGCACAGGAACAGGCAGAAGATTGAGAACTCCAAGATTAATACTTATTATTGCAGCAAAACTAAGAAAGCTTACCAGTCCCTGCTCGGCTGTTTTTTCAGCAACCTGAAATATAAGAATCGGACCTCCTATAACCTCAGTTGATATAACCCTCTGCAGTATCTTCACTATTGTGAGATATGTAAGCTCAATAATCTCATAACATCTCTGAAAAGACCTCTTGAGAGCCCTGAGCGGGTCTTCCTTCTGAATAAAAAACTCTGCTAAGGGTTTAACTCCAATCTGTCCCACTACAATTTTTTCTCCAAAAATATTTTTAGTTTCTTTTGCCTGAGGGGTTACTGTAAGCTCGGTCAGTTTTCCATTTCGTTCTATTTTGAAATTAAGAGACCTTTCAGGTTTCTGCTGTATCAACTGAGCCATATCAAACCAGTCTGAAATTTTTATACCATCAATTTCAACAATTCTGTCACCTGCCCTCAATCCTGCAATTGATGCTGGAGAGTTCTTTAGAACTTCTCCAATTACTGGTTTTAGAACAGGTATGCCATAGACAAAAACAAACCAGAATAGCATTACAGCACCAAGAATATTAAAAACAGGTCCTGCAAAAACAATAAATATCTTTTTATAAACAGGCTGATGTTTGAAGGCTCTTTTTTTATCTATAATCTCATCCTGCAAATCTTCTCCATACATCTTCACATATCCACCAAGAGGAACAACACTCAGAATATACTCTGTTTCACCTATTTTCCTGCCAATCAACTTTGGACCGAAACCTATGGAGAATTTGAGAACCCTTACTCCACTGAGCTTGGCAGCTAAAAAATGTCCGATTTCATGGATGAATATTAAAAATCCTAAAAGAATAACTGCATAAAAAAGGCTCATTTTTTCTCAATTTCCTCCATAGCTTTTTTTCTTGCCCACCTGTCAGCTTCAATTATATCCTCAATGCTGTCAGGAGAAAAAGATTTGTGAGCATCCATAATTTTTTTTATTACTGTGTATATCTCTTTAAATTTTAACTTTCCTGAAAGGAAAGCTTCAACAGCAATTTCATCAGCTGCATTTAAAACAGCTGGCATGCTACCTCCTGCATTAGCTGCTTCATATGCGAGTTTAAGACAGGGAAACAAGCCTGTATCAGGAAGTTCAAAATTTAATTGAACACCGCTCCACTGTATTGGTTCAACTATATCTGGAAGTCTTTCAGGTATTGACAAAGCCAGAGCAATTGGAGCTTTCATATCAGGCACACTTATCTGCGAAAGATATGTTCCATCAATAAACTCAACAAGACAGTGAACAATGCTTTGAGGATGAATCAATACTCCAATTTTTTCAACTGGAATATCAAAAAGAAAATGCGCTTCAATTACCTCAAAACCTTTATTCATTAGCGTTGCTGAATCTATTGTTATCCTTTTTCCCATCTTCCATTTTGGATGATTCAATGCTTCCTCAGGTGTAACATCTTCCATTTCATGAGGCTTCTTTCTCCACAATGGCCCACCCGATGCTGTAAGCCATATCTTCTTTATATAGGAGCTGTTACAGCTATTTATGCATTGAAAAACTGCACTGTGTTCGCTGTCAACAGGAATAATTTTTGCATTGCTTTTTTTTGCTTCATTTTTTATAAGCTGTCCAGCCATGACAAGGCTTTCTTTATTTGCAAGAGCAATCACCTTGCCTGCTTTCACAGCTTCATATGTTGGAAGAAGTCCAGCAGCACCGACTATGGCTGAAAGCACAATGTCTGCTTCCTGAAGCCTTGCTATCTCTAATATGCCTTCAACTCCACAAAGTATCTTCACTGATTTTACTTTCTTTCTCATCTGCTCACATGCTCTTTTATCACAAACTGCAACATACTCAGGGCTAAATTCTTCAATCTGCTCAATCAACTGACTGATACTGCTTTTAGCTGCAAGCCCTAAAACCTTAAATTTTTCAGGAAATTGTTTTATAACCTGAAGACTGTTTTTTCCTATAGAGCCTGTGCTACCCAGTATAACAACTTTTTTCAAATTATTCCTCCTACATAAAATTCATCCCAAAATATAGTAAAACTCCTGAAAATAAAATAGCATCTATCTTATCAAGAATGCCACCATGCCCTGGAAAAAGAAAACCTGAATCCTTAACACCCGCATCCCTTTTAAACATTGACTCAACAAGATCACCGAATATGGATACAGTACCTATCAAAAATCCCATTATAGCAAGACTTATAAAAGGTTTTGAAAGTATAATGTTGCCTAAAATCAGGGATGCAATAATTCCTCCAGAGACTGAGCCATATGCACCAGCCCATGTTTTTTTAGGGCTTACTTCAGGATAAAGTTTGCGCTTTCCAAATCCTTTACCAATGTAATAAGCAAAACTGTCAGCAACCCATACGCAACCATAAAGATATATAATCCACTGCCAGCCAGAGTTCCTCAAAAGCCATTGAAATGTAAGCAAAGTCGGGATGTACAGTACTCCAGTATAAATCCGGGAAATATCCTGAAGTGCAAACATGGGGTCTTTTTTAAAGACTAAACGCATAACAGCTATTACTGAAAATATAATTGCGTAATAAAAAAAAGCATTATGAGAATAAAAGCAGTTAAGAATTAGAAGAAACAGAGAAGAAATGATTCCTGTTATGATCCAGAATCTGGAAGCTCTATACATTCTCAGGAATTCCCACATCCCGACTGTATTTACCATGCATAAGAGAATAAAAAAAATGTAAGCAGGAAGTTTTATAATGATAATGAAAACAAGAGGTATAAAAACAAATGCAACAAGAATTCTTTTTTTATGATCCTGTAAACTCACTTACTTTTCCGAATCTCCTCTGTCTTTTCTGAAAATCAAGGATTGCCTCTGTAAACTCTTCCTCTGTAAAATCTGGCCATAATGTATTTGTAAAATAAAACTCTGAATAAGCAGATTGCCATATAAGAAAATTGCTCAGCCTCTGCTCGCCTGAAGTTCTTATTATAAGGTCAGGTTCTGGTATTCCCGCTGTGTCAAGAAATGAGGAAAATAATTTTTCATTAAGCTCATCAGCTTTTATATTTTTTTCAAAAAGTTTCTTTATAGCTCTTAAAACCTCATCCCTCCCACTGTAGCTTATTGCAAACTGAGCAATAATCTGCCTGCAATGAGATGTTGCTGACTCGGTTTCCTCAATCATTTTTAAAATATTTGAAGATAACATTTCACGATTTCCTATCATTCTGAATCTTACTCCCTGTGAAATAAAATTCGGAGTTTCTTTTTTAAGTTCTCTCTGAAGGATTTCCATTATTATGTCAACTTCATTTTTTGGCCTCTGCCAGTTTTCTATTGAAAATGCAAAAAAAGTAACAACATTAATATTTAATCTTAGTGCTACACGAATAATCTCTTTTACCCTGCTTACTCCCCTTTTATGTCCTTCATATCTTGGCAACCCCCTTAACTGGGCCCACCTTCCATTGCCATCCATAATTATTCCAACATGTTTTATAAATCTGCCCATCAATATTTAAAAGAAAGAATATGCAGTATTGATTCAAATGGACTTTCTCCCTGAAGAAGTCTCTTCGGATTCATACCAAATGGTGGTTTAACCAGAACAAACAATCTGTCTGATGAAACAGAATAATCAACTATTTCTCCTGACATCTCATCTGTAATATCAGTTTGCTCAACACCAATCCCTGTCCATTGAAGAAGTTGAAGCTTTGAGCTTCTGTATCCGAGCAACTGGGCATTTACAAATCCTAAAAGAGGTTTTTTCTCTATAACTATCACTCCATTGCTCAATGGTTTCATTCTGCTCTGAACTTTCCATTTGCCGAGACTGAGCATGGCAATTCCTGTCTTTTTTTCATATTGCTGTCCAAATCCCATAGGCTCACTGGATCTCCATAGAGGTATTCCTTTATTGTTATATACAGAAAGAAAACCTTCATCTTCCCATTTAAATATAACATCACCAAAAACATAGAAATCATAAATATTTGCCTTAACAGGAAGTTTAAGGTTTTCTAACTTTTGATATGTTCTGTTAAGAGGTAGAATGTAAAAAATATCTCCCTCAAATCCGTTAGAAATAGAGTATGCCTGTGCAATAAGCCTGCCATCATAAATTCTGAGAAAAACTTCGTCAACTCTTGAAGTCTCATAAAAAGCATCACCCATCCATTTAATTATTGATGAAATTACTCTGTCTTCTTTTTTAACTGTTATTACAATTTCATCCTTACTGTCTCCATCAATGTCTCCAGTGTCAAACCAGAGAATATCTCCTACTACAGGGATTACATAGTTACTTCTAAGTTTCAGATCAACATCAATAAGATAAAGACTTATTTCTTTATCAGAGGCTATTAAAATTTGATTCTGGCTTATTCCGTCAAAGTTTCCTGTTGCAATCCTGTTAATACTTCTTGACAGTCTAAATGAAAGTAGTGTGTGTCCTTCTGGAAC
>CAZDXM010000138.1:0-4054 GCA_964509535.1 uncultured Thermodesulfovibrio sp.
GTATTTATGTAATTATTGGATATTACAAAGAGGCAGAAAGAAGTCAGAGATTTAAAAATAAAATAACAAATCAGAAGTTTGACATTGACTATATTAAACAAGAATTAAATTCAATTCTATCTTATCAATCAGATGCTTTACACTGGAATTTAGAACAAATAGAAAAAGTTGAAGAAGTTGCTAAAATTGCTCTTTATAATTATGAAGAAATCTCAAAGGATTTAGAGATCAAGATGCATTCAAGAGAACTTGCAGAAAAGAGAATAAATAAGGTTATTAAAAACAAAGATACTTTTATACGATTTTCAAGAGAATTGGCAAAAAAAGCACAAATTAGAGAGAGTATTACTAATCAACCGAAGGAGAAATTGTCTGGTTCAAAAGCAACATTAACGATTAAAAATTATCTTGGAGGATATTATTTTTTTACCTGTGACGAGATTATAATTGAAAAAGAAAAAATTTATTTAATAGAAGGCAAACATAGTAAGCAAAGCTTGATTCCTTCTTTAGAAGACATCAAAGATGGTTTGCTAAAAATGATTTTATTTACAAATCTCAAAGAGGTAAAAATGCAGGAAAAAAAATATAATCCCTTCGCAGTTTTAAAGTTGACAAGTGAAATTGACTTTCAAAAAGATAAATTGACTCCCTTACATATTAAGAAATTGAAATTATTGCAAGAAGAATCAAAGGAAAATAATTTTGTCGTAATGTTAAATAATAAAAATTTAATGGAGCTTATAGTATGAACATTAGCAAGGAAGAAGTGAATGAGGATATTTTTTCTATAAAAGTAAGCGAAGTTCAATATTTAGCTAAAATGAAATTTGGAAAATATTTAGACGAAATTGAAATTAAAGAAGTTCAAAAGAGAATACAATTTGGATTGGAATATTGGGAAGAAGTAGTTCTTTATGCAATAGAGGATGTAATTAATAAATCCATTAAGAACGGAGATTGATAAATATTTTTCAAAATTCAGATGATTTTTTGGAGAATAAAGATGAAGAAACTATTGATAGTTTTAATTAGCTTTTGTTTTATTTTTACATTTTTTTCTGAACAAGGATACTCACAAACTCAGGTGCAGGTTACAAAGGATAAGGTTCTTCAGTATGCTAAACCTAAAAAACCAGTAAAAATAAAGCTTCACAGGGATAAAAAGGGAGAGTACAGCTGGGATATCACTGGTGAAAGTGTTGATGAAATAATCAAAGCTGACAAAAGGCTTAGACAGCTACTTAAGGAAGAATAAATGGCAAAAGGGAGGCTTTACATAGTTTCAACACCTATTGGAAATCTTGATGATATAACCTTTAGAGCAGTAGAAACCCTTAAAAAAGTTGATTACATAGCCTGCGAAGATACAGAACATAGTCTCAAACTTCTCAATCATTACGGAATAAAAAAACCTTTGATAAGTTACTGGTCAGAGAAGGAAAAGGTTCGGGCAGAGGAAATTATACAAAAGATAAAAGCTGGGCATTCTGTTGCGGTCATCACAGATGCTGGAACACCTGGCATTTCAGATCCGGGAGCTATTGTCATTAAAAAGGCAATTCAAGAGAATATTGATATTATCCCAGTTCCAGGTCCTTCTGCATTGATTACAGCTTTGAGTGTATCTGGTCTGCCTTCAGATGAATTTACTTTTGTAGGATTTTTACCTATTAAACAATCTCAGAGAAAGCGTAAACTTCTTGAGCTCAGTTCAGAAAAAAGAACAATTATTTTTTATGAAGCCCCTCACAGGATTCTCCAAACTCTTTATGATATGCTTGAAGTTTTCGGTGACAGATATGTAACAGTTGCACGGGAGCTTACAAAAATATATGAAGAAGTTTTAAGGGGAAATTTTTCTGAGGTTATTGAAAAACTTGAGCAATCAAAAATAGCTGGAGAGTATGTAATAGTTGTTGAGGGAGCGTCTGAAATGCCAAAAGCATTAGATGAAGCTCTTCAGGAAGTGAGAGAACTTATGAGAAAAGGTAAAGGAAGAAAAGAGGCTGTAAAAATAGTTTCAGAACTGTATAATCTTAGTAAAAAAGAGCTTTATGAGAAAAGTTTAAAAATGAGCAATGAAAACAGCTTATTTAATAAAACCAGGGAAGATTGAAATTCTTGAAAAACCTGTGCCTTCACCAGAGGAAGGAGAGGTTCTGGTTCGCATTGTGGCAGCACTGACCTGTGGAACAGACCTTAAGGCATACTTGAGAGGACATCCTCTCATCCCCATGCCAGGTCCGTTTGGACATGAGTTTTCAGGAGTGATTGATGCTACTGGAAAAAATGTGGAAAAATTCAAAGTCGGCGATGAAGTAATGCTTGTTCATACTGCACCGTGTGGTGAGTGTGAGTATTGCAGAAAAAAACTTTTTAATCTCTGCAAGGTTTTAACTCAGGATATGATGCTTGGAGCATTCTCTGAGTATATTATTGTTAAAAAAGGAGTTGTAAAACATAACATGTTTATCAAGCCTTCAAATATAAGTTTTGAAGAAGCAGCCTTTCTTGAACCTCTCTCATGCGTTGTTCACGGACTAAAGGCTTTAAACCATAAAATAGATGATAGAGTTTTAATTATTGGAACAGGACCTATTGGGTTACTCTTTCTTCAGGTTCTGAGGCTCAAAGAAGCAAGGGTTGCTGTAATGGGAAGAAATATTTATAAACTAAGTCTTGCAAAGGCACTTGGTGCAGATGAAATTTATACAAACAATGAAAATCCTTTAATTTTTACGAATGGGTTAGGATTTGATTTTGTGATTGAATGCACAGGACACAAAGAAGTATGGCTCAATTCAGTAAATTATGTAAGAAAGGGTGGGACAGTCTTACTCTTTGGAGGACTTAAGGCTAAAACAGAAGTCTGTTATGATGCAGGTAAACTTCACTATGATGAAATTACACTAAAAGGCGCCTTCCATTACAATCCTGAAGATGTTAAAGAAGCACAGGAATTAATTAAATCAGGCAATCTCAAACTTAAAGAGCTTATCTCTGGAAGTTTCCCTTTATCAGAAATTTCTCAAGCTTTTGATAAACTTTCAAAGGGTGAAGGTATAAAGTATTTGATCAAACCATGAGAAATATTACAAAAAATGAAATTGTAGAAGCAGTAAAAAATCTTTATATTGAAGCTGTAACATTGCTTCCTCAGGATGTCTCAGAAGCATTAAAAAAGGCTTATGCCCGGGAAAAGGGAATTGCAAAAAAATTGCTTGGTCAGATAATAAAAAATCAAGAAATAGCCAGACTTGAAAAGATTCCTCTCTGTCAGGATACAGGTATTCCTGTAATCTTTGTTGAATGGGGCACAGAGGTGATTTATGATGAAGACAGTCCACTTGAAGCCTTCTATGAAGGTGTGAGAAAGGCTACAAAGGAAGGTTTTTTAAGAGCTTCAGTTGTAGATGAACCTTTATTTGAAAGGAAAAATACAATGGACAACACTCCGTGTATTGTTCATTTTGAGTTAAAAAAAGGTGACAGAGTAAAAATAATACTTGCTCCAAAGGGTGCCGGAGGAGAAAATATGTCTGCATTAAAAATGCTAAAACCTGCAGAGGGACTTCAGGGAGTGATTGATTTTGTAGTTGATACTGTAAAAAAAGCCAATGGAAATCCATGTCCACCAATAATTGTGGGAGTTGGAATCGGGGGTAACTTTGAAATGGCTGCGATACTGGCAAAAAAAGCTTTATTTAGAAAAGTTGGTGAACCAAACAGAAATCCTCAATATGCAACTCTTGAAAGAAAACTGCTCAAAAAAATAAATTCCCTTCAAATAGGTACTATGGGCGTTGGAGGAAAGGTAACTGCACTATCTGTTCATGTAGAATACTATCCATGCCATATAGCATCACTTCCTGTTGCGGTAAATATTCAATGTCATTCTGCAAGACATAAGGAGGCAGAGATATGATAGTGCTGAAGGCTGAAGGCTTAAGGCTGAAAATTGAGACTCCTCTTACAGAGGAGGTTATAGAGAGCCTTAAAGCTGGTGATATAGTCTTAATAAATGGATATGTTTATACAGCAAGGGATGCAG
>CAZDXM010000139.1:0-5070 GCA_964509535.1 uncultured Thermodesulfovibrio sp.
AAACAATAGTTAGAGGTCCTGGCCAGTATCTTTCTATAAGTTTCATCGCAACTGCAGGAATAAACTCAGCAACCAGTTCAAGATGTCTTAAATCTACAATAAGTGGAAAAGTTTTCTCAGGCGGTCGTTTCTTTATTTCAAAAATCTTATTAAGAGCCTTTTTATTGTTATATTTTACACCAATGCCATAAAGGGTTTCAGTTGGATAGATTATTATCCCGCCCTTTTGCAGTATCCTCAAAACTTCTGTTATATCTACATTATCTGCTTTTAGAAGTCTCATTTAAATCCCTCAATAAATTATTAAGTCTTCTTAAATCTTCTTTTTTGAATTCTTTATCTTTAAAATAAATCTCCTCATATACTCTAATAAATTTTTCAGCTTTTTCTCTGATAACAGAATCTTTTAATGGATAAATAAACTCTTCAAGACCCTGATTTTTATTCCTCTCAAGTCCGTATTTTTTCATTATATTCTGAAATCTGTATAATGGATTTTTTCTCTTCCTTAGGTATTGATAAATTTTTAGGAAAACAAATAAAAATACAAAAAATAACGGTATCAGAAAAATTTTTCTGTCAAAACCAATCGTTGGTAGTTTAACAGACTTTGCAAGTTTAATCTGAGCTTTAAAATCATAGTCAATAACAATATTATTCCAGAGATAATCAATAAAATAAAATATCACTGGTTCGTGCAAACGGGATATCTTACCTGAAGGATCAAACCTTATCCATCTTCCATTAATGTATGCTTCAACCCAAAGATGTGCATCAGATGCTCTCACAATATAATAATCACCCACGGGATTATAACTTCCTCCCTTAAAACCTCCAACAACCCTTGATGGTATTCCATTAATTCTCAACATTAAAGCCATTGCAGTTGCAAAGTACTCACAGTTTCCAGTTTTTTTATTGAATAAAAAATCTTCCAGAGGATTATCTCCTGCCGGGAGATCTCTCAATGAGTATTTATAACTGCTTAAAAATTTTAATATTTCTCCTGCTATTTCTTCCTTATTTGATAAACCTCCTGCAATTTTTCTTGAAAGATTTTTAATCTTTTCAGATATATCTGCTGAAACATAAAGGTATATGAATTTTGGATCAGGTTCTTCAACATAAGGATTTATAAATGATGCTGCAGTATATTTTATCTTTTTTTCAACAGGAAGCAATGTTTTATAAACTCCTGGATATTCATAAAAAACATTTCTCATATAAACATTTGATGGATAATCAAGCACAGGTAGATACTGCCCAGTTTCAGGTTCAAGACTTACGGTGTAATATATCTTCTGTCCATAAACATCTGATTTAAAACTCCTGTGATCAGTTTTATGCCATCCTTTTCCATCAAATGTATCAAATGTAATAGTCCGCCAATAAAGCTCATCCTGAGGCAATTTATTCATCTTTACTCTCATCACAACTGTTCTGTCTTCTTCAATTGCTCTGACAGAGCCAAGATTTACAATTGGAGAAAATCCTGTTTTAGCCCTGCTGAAGCCAACATCCACTATTGGTATAGGTGTCCTTGGCAGAATAAAGAAAAACAGTGTACTTAACGGAATAGCGGCAACAGAAATAAAAGTTGCCAACCTTAAAAGATTTAATAGCTTTTTATAATTCATAAATTCTTCTTTTGTCTCTTTCATGTATGTGAGAATTAAGATTGCAAAAATTGTAAGAATAAGCATTAACAGGAGTCTTAAAAAGAATATCCATGAGATGTCAAATAAAGAGGAACTGCCCAGAAGAAGCAAAGAAAGAAGATAAATTTGGAAATATTCTCTTGATGTCTTTTTCCCAAGGAATCTGACAGAAAGTATCATTGTTAATGCCTCTATGGATGGTAGGAGAATATCATCAGGAGAGCAACTTAAAAAGGGCATAACAATCAAAGAAATAGAAATAAGGTTTATTATCCACACAGGAAGAAAAATATTTTTAATATGTAAAAATGTAGAGGCAGAAACAATAATAATATAAACTAAGTTTACATTAAATGATATATGTGAAAAAATTGATGAAAAAGATACAAAACTGATTAAAAGACTCAGTATAAAAAGAATATTTTCAGTTTTCATCGGCATTATAAAATGCCAGTGCATTAAGAAGCCTCCTCAAATGTGCCTGTCCTGTTTCAGGTTTAAAAAAAACCGCACCTGCTTTCAATCCAACAGGATTTCCCATTCTTGAAAGTTTAATCAGTGCATATGTTGCCTTGCTTATTTTTTCCTCAATTGAACCTGAAAAATCATTGATATTAATAACAACTGGATTACCAGTAGGAGGTGAAAACTCTTTTGTTTTAAGTGAAGATGTTTTGGCAGTTACCTTCCAGTGAATATATTTTAATGGGTCTCCATCAATATATGCTCTCACTCCTGTCAATTCTCCCTCATATGACTTTCCCTTTGAAAGCTCTGATTCTGTTTTTGTCTTCCCTTCTGATAATAAGAATGAAATATCACATTTTAAAGGATATGGAAACACTGTGAACTCCAAATTCACAGGGATATTTATGAGTCTTTTAAAAAAATAAAATGGAAAGTAAGATGAGATTGTTATTTCCGGGATTATGCATCTGCCTCTTTTTGGAAATACCAGAGTTAAGTTAAAGAATTCCTCTCCTTTTAAATGAGGTATGATTGTTTCACTGTCAAGGATCCTTATCCTTACAAGAAATAATTCAAAAAATTTGCTTCTAACCTTTATTCTTAAATTTGCTGGTTTTAAAGCAAAAATTTCCTGGGGAGGCAATACTGAAAAATTAAAATTTTTCAGATTGATAAATGAAACTATACCACTTAAAGCCATAATACTTAAAAGAAATGAAACAATTAAAAAAAGTAAATTATTTCCTGTATTCACAGCTCCAAATCCAATAAGAAGTGTAATTACTATGTATATCCAGCCTGTATTGGTAATCTTTACGGCGGAGTGGAAATACCTTGAAGGATTGATAGTATCACCTCTTCCTTTGATATAGATTCATCTTTAAGAACAATACGATGGGGAACCACAAAAGGGATCATCTCCTTCACATCTTCAGGAATTACATAATCTCTACCACGGATATATGCATATGCTTTGGCAGTGCATGTGATTGCAAGACCTGCTCTTGTAGAAAGGCCAAGAAGAATTTTATCATTCTGTCTTGTTATGTTAATAAACTCCAAAATATAGTTTACTATTTTGTCAGATAAATAAACATTTTTTATTTCATCCTGAACTTTTAATATTTCATCTTTATCAATCACCGCATTGAGTTTATACAAATCATCCCTGGAACTTCCACTTTTAAGAATCTGTCTTTCTGCTTCAATCTGTGGATATCCAATACTTATCTTCATTGTGAATCTATCAAGCTGACTTTCAGGCAGTGGGAATGTACCGTAAAGTTCAACAGGATTCTGGGTTGCTATTACAAAAAAAGGCTTTGGAAGCTTATATGTTCTTCCATCAACAGTAACTTGCTCTTCTGCCATTGCCTCAAGAAGGGCAGACTGAGTTTTTGGTGTTGCTCTGTTTATCTCATCAACCAAAACAATGTTATTGAGCACAGGACCGGGTTTGAACTCAAATTCGCCTGTATTTTTGTTATAAATTGAAAGTCCTGTAATATCTGTTGGCAAAAGATCATTTGTACACTGGATTCTTCCAAATGTTAAATTTAAAGCTTTTGATAATGCTATCGCAAGTGAGGTCTTACCAAGCCCTGGAAAATCTTCAATCAGAAGATGACCCTTTGAAAATATTGAAATCAAAGAAAGAATAATTGCAACTTCTTTTCCCTGCAGACAGCTCTGAAGATGTTTGATAATTTCTAATACTTTTTGATTTTTTACCTTTTCAATCATAAAGAGGGGGATAATCCCCCTCTTTTATTTTAACCCTCAAGATAAACCTTTTCAACAGGAGGTGCCACCTGTTTTTTACGAGACATTACACCAGGAAGCCAAACAGAAGGACCTGAAACTTTTACATTGAAAGCTTTTTCAATTTTTGCAGAATCTCCAACATAGTAAAGCTCTGTTCCTTCCTTTATAATATCTGTTGCCATAAAAATTACCATGTCATAGCCTTTGCTATTCTTTAATTCTGTAAGATATTTGACAAACTCATCCTTACGCTCATAAACTTCTTCAATATCAACTACTTCTGTCTGTCCAATTCCAACTTTTTTACCCTTGAAGTCATAGTCCTTGAAATCAACATGAACAACATCTGCAACTGGCTTTCCTTTTATGCTTGCCTTTGCTTTTTTAAGATCAATGCCGAATTTTGTTATGTCAGAAATTCCTGCTACAGCTGCAAGTTCTGATGCTATTTTTTTGTCTTCCTCTGTTGTTGTTGGAGATTTGAATATTACCGTGTCAGAAAGAATGGCACTGAGAAGCAATCCAGCATATGCTTTATTTGACTTCACTTCATTGGAAAACATCTTTGCAAGAATTGTAGCTGTGCTTCCTACAGGCTCAACATGAATGAATATTGGATCAGGATAGTTAAAGTTCATTTTGTGATGGTCAATAATCTCCAGAATTTTTTCAGCACCATCAACCCTCTGGCCTGGTTCATTGTGATCAACAAGAACAAGTGTTTTCCCAGCTGCATTTTCTAAGATTTCTGGTGCAGGAATGCCAAACTGTTTGAGTGCAAACTCTGTTTCCTCATTGATAGGTCCTGCTGTTGCTGGCTTGTAACCTTTAATACCTGCATAAACAATTGCAGAGCACACTGTGTCTGTGTCCGGTGCCTTATGACCGATTACATAAATATCGCTCATATTGTCCTCCTTAAAAATTTAATTTTTAAAAAATTTAAGAAAATTTTGACAAGTTTAGGTTTAAAATGTCAAGAAAATAGCCATTAAATTTTAAAATAGAGTTATTAAAGCTTTTCAATTAATTCTTTTACAGATAGTTTCAGTTCTGGATGAACAAAATCATGCGCTATTTCACTCAAGGGTTTCAATACAAAGAGTCTTTCATGCATGAGAGGATGAGGAATGGTGAGTTCTTCGCTTTTTAAAATAAGGTCATCATAAAAAATTATATC
>CAZDXM010000140.1:0-5283 GCA_964509535.1 uncultured Thermodesulfovibrio sp.
CTGGAATAATTAAAGCGTTCTGGTATGCAAGCTCTAGTTTATCCTGTAGTTTAGTTAATTCTGCAAGCCTTTTGGCCAAAGCCACACCTTCTTTAAAGAATGGTTCCCACTCTTCCCTGACTGCATTGTAAGCCTGTTCAACAATTTTGAGTGAAGTCTCATCAATCATCTTTCTTACCGCAATTGAAGCAAGATTAACTCTTACTTTTTCGTCTTTTAGTTCGTCAATTTTTTTCTTTAACCCTTCAAACTTACTCCGTGGAACTAATCCAAGCTCAAACTTAGCAGAAGCCTCTTCATACTGCTTTTCAAGCTCTTTTATTTCGTCCTCTATGACCTTTTTTCTGTGTTCTAAATTGCCAAGCTTTATTTTCAAATTTTTTCTTTCTTCTCTTGCTGGTACTTTGCTTATTATCTTTTTTGTTAAAGTCTCAACGTCCATTTTTTTACCCCTTTTTATTTAATTGTTCAATTGCAAATATACATCAATAAAAATTTAAAGTCAAGCAAATATTTATTATTGCTACAGCATATAAAAGTTTTACTAAAAAGCCAACACTTTCAAAGTGTTACGTTACAGCTTAAACCCCAATAATGCCTTATGTCCTATAAACTGTAAAGCCGTCTGAGTGTATATTGTCGTTGTTGAGATGCTTTTGTGCCTTAGCTGTTGCCTTACAAGTTCGATGTCTTTTGTCGCAATGTAAAGCCATGTAGCGTAAGTATGCCGCAAGGTGTGAAAGCTTACATTCTTTTTAATACCTGCAAGTTCTGCATATCTTTTAACCATTGAAGTTAAATATTGCCTTGATAGTTTATTCCCTGGCCTTGTTATGCCTTTACCTACAATCTTTTTCTCCTTTGTAATTGTGCAAAAAAGCCACTCAGATTTTTTTGGCCTTACAGAAAGCCAGCTCTTTATAGTCTCAACTACCTCATCACTATTAAAAACAACAACCCCAAAGCTATCTTTTTTGGCTTTGTTTAGAATTACCGCTTTGTTTTTTAAATCAACATCGCTAACTTTTAGATTTATAACCTCATCAGCTCTAAGCCCTGTATTTAACGTCAATACAACTATCGCTTTGTCTCTTTTCCCTGACAAATAGCGTGTTCTTATTGCTTTTTTTAACCTTTCTACCTCATCTAAATCTAAAACTACTGGTATTTTTCGTCTCATTTGCTTTTACCCCCTGTTTTTCGTTTTAAATTACTCTTTCACCATTATGTAATGTTATTAACAGAGTAACAGGAAGAAAAAGCCTTGTCAAGTAAAATGTAATATGATTAGCAAAGAAATGATTGGAAGGTTGTTTTATTCGTTACAAATACCAAATAGTTCAAAACAATTAGGGCAAAGGAAGCATCCATACCCGTTCGGCTGAAGGATAACAACAAATCCAGCCTCATAGCATAACGGACAAATATTTAAGATGTTTACTATTTCGTCAACTTTTAGCATAATTTAAGTATAAGCATAAATAAACATTTATGCAAGCTGATACTCTATCATACTCTATCATACTCTATCTATACCTATCTCATTGTTTTCTACTTTACAATTGCGCCCTTATTTTTTTTAGCGAAAATACTCCGCAAAACCTGTATTTTACCTGAATTTTCAGGTTCTACAGGTAGGCTCAATTAGTCCGAAAAACCTAATACTTTTATATATGCCTACTAAAAAATAAAGGCTCTAAAAGCCTTCTATGAAGTTAAATTTTTACGTATAGTCTAAAATCCCTAAAAAAAAGTCAAAAAAAGCCCAAAATTTGCCCTTCTGACAAGCGATAAAACAAAGGTAATAGTTTTTATTTACCCTGCTTAAAAAAGCCCTTAAAACGCGAAATTTTGGCCTATTTTAAGCCCCTGTAAGTCTTTTTTACCTTCAATTATTTTCGTTTAATCCAATAATCTCTCTTACCTTCCTTAACAACTCTTTTTTTTTCTTTTTCACAACTTACAGTCTCGCAAATTGCCTTTTCAATCCTTTCGTATTTGTCAGCCCTATCAACTTCACAAATTTTAATCTCAATTGGTTCAGGCTCAAATTCAAGTTCTGTATAATGCCTATCATGCCTATCAGGGATAAACTTTTTTAAAACTGCAACTGCTACCTGAGGCTTGCGATAACACATATTTGCGACAATATCAAAATAGCTAAGGCCTGTTTTTTTACCTTTCTATCCTGTATAGCTATTATATTTACCCCTAATTAATTATTTATTAGCTTTTTAGCTATATTTTAGGCTGTATGAAAGTTATATAATGTTTACGATTTTTTCACACCCCAAATCTTATTAAGTAATTTTATTGCTGTTGTTCTTTCCATTTTTGCTTTTATGAGTAGTTCTCTAAACTCTTCAGGATTATAAGCTATCCTTACAGTATCTTCTAATGTATCTGGTGCTCTTTCGTCTTCAAGTATAGCTTTTGCAGGATCTCTAAAATCCCAATTTATTTTTATGCTCTTAGAAAAACTTTTTACTTTATAGCTATCAAACCTTTCGATAATTCCCTTAAACTCAGCAAGGTAAGGTAAATATTTTTTATTGCTGCACCAGCTTATTAGCTTATCACTATGAATTTGAATGAAGGTTCTAAATCTTCTTGGATAACAAAACTTGACAAGATTAAATAAAAATTTCGTTTTAGGTAAATTTGCTTTTGTGATAAATAGAATTTTTTCGATATCAGTTTTAGTAAGATAGCCGTTATGTTCGTTATGAGTGCTATCTGGATATATCCTGCTGTATTCATATTTTTCGTAAATATGCTTTGCTTGCCTTTCAATTTCCTTCCTAATTATTTGCCACTTACCAGCATTTACTTCTTTTGAAAGGTTGTTGTGTTTCTTTTTTATCCAGCTATAGGTTAAGTTAATTGCATCTTCGAGGTTAACATTTTTTCGCCAAAAATAATATAAAACCTTAAATTGTGATTTGTGCCTTGAGTTTGGCTCAATTAGACCGTTCTGGTATAAATAAGCCCCTTCCTCAAAAGTGCTAATCTTTTCGCTCTTTATATCAAAATAACCATCAAAAAGTCTTAGCTGTTGTTTTGGAACGACTGATAAATCAAAATTATCAAGCTTTCGAAACCAGTAAAGGTATTCCCTCCAATCTTCAAGTTGAACGTACTCAAAATCAAGCGCTCTTTGTCCTCTACCAAATGGTAGTCTTACAAATTTTTTTGGTTGAGGATAGACCTCAAATCCAAACTCATCTGCAAAAGGCTTTAACACTTCATTTAGAAACCTCAAAGTTACTGGTTTATCCTTATATGAGGGCGCAAAGAGTAAGTGATAGCTATTAGGACTTTCACTTGAAAATAACATTGAATTGTCGGTATCAAGTCCTAATTTATCTCTTATCTTATCCACAAAGCTTATATCCCTATCATCAATATCAAAAATGCAATATCCAGGATACCACTTGCCAATAACTCCAACATAGTATCTCTGTTCAAGATGGTATTTTATGGGGATATCTGATAGAGGTTTGTTTTTAGTCTTCCAAGTTTTGCCTGGAAACTTTATACCGTATACAGGTATTCGTTGAACGAATATGGTTGTGTAAGTAGTAAAATCCTCAGATGTAAAGTGAAATTCACATTTTTGTTTAAATTCTTCTTGATTTTTGTTAAAATTATTTTGCATGGCGTCAATAAAAATTGACTTTACTTAAAAGTAGGGCTACTTACGGTAGCCCTCACCCTTTTTATAAGATAACATTTTTTCAACAATTTTTAAAATCCTCAATGCCAATTGGCACAATCCCATTTTTTGCCTCATACCCCTCTAAAAACTCTTTTTGATAAAGAATGCAGTAAATTTCAGTCGATTTTATGTTTTTGTGCCCTAAAATTTTCTGTAATGTTTTCAAATCCTTAAACTTTTTGTAGTGATTAAAAGCAAATGAATTTCGCAAAGTTTTTAAGCTTACATTCTTTTCTATACCAGCCTTTTTTGCATACCTTTTAACCATTAAAAAAAGGTAAATTCTTGATAATTTTTCGCCGTTTTTTGCACAAAAAAAATACTTACTAATAGGCCTTTTAGTATCCCATTTCCTAAGTAGCCTTTCCGTCTTTTTCGAAAAATCTAAAACTCTATCCTCAAAAGCTACCTTTCTTTGCTCAAAATCTATATCCTTAGCCTCAAGCTCTATAATATCCGATACCTTAGCCCCAGTATCCCAAATAAGCGATAATATTGCTTTGTTTCTCAAGCCTGTTAGATATCGTGTATTAGGAATTTTTATAATTTTTTCGATTTCGTCTTCTGTTAAAATTTCCTTCATTGTTTGAAGTAATTTAAGTTATCAAGAAAAATTGCTATACATTTAGCTCCGTTGGCAAGAAAGCCTAAATCATCATATTTTTTACCAAACAAATAGAGAAGGTATCTTATAGTACACTTTCTTGCAAATTCGTTTGCATCTTTTTCCGTATCAAATAAATCATCAGGCCTATCATACTTATCAAATTGCCAAGCGTGCCTAATTTCATGCAAAAAAACATAAACAAAATCAGCTATTGATAAAGGCCTTTCAATATATGCCTTTCGATAATAGGGTATGTAACAAGCCCTTGCGTTTACCTCAGTAGGCCTAAAATCTACCTCTACGGGCTTAATTTTTAGCTCTTCACAAACCCTATTCATTAAGTCCTGTAATTTTTCTAAGATTATTTTCGCCATTTTCGATAAACCAAAAAGCTGTTCTCAAATCATAAGCGCTACCAAACTCACACCATCTTGCAAGTAGTTCATAACCAGTTTTTAAATCCTCAAGAATGCTATCGTCTATCTTTCCTCTTGCTTTCTCTATTCTTTCTAACTGCTCCATGCAGAAACCTTTTATACATTCCTTATCTCTTTCTTTCATTGTTACAGTGTTCATATCTCATCAGCCTTTTTATAAACGCTTACATAGGTATAAAGATTTAAATCTACGAACGGGTCTTTTACTCTAAATTCGGGAATTGTTGTTGGTGCCCTCCAATAAATAAAGTTTCCTTGCTCATCCCTTGCACCAGTTTCCATAATTTTTGACCAGTAGTAGCTAATGTTAATATTTTCTCTTTTTGGCGGACAGTCATAACTTTTATCTTTCGATAAAGTGTATTCTCCATCTTTGGGTGCTGGAATAATTAAAGCGTTCTGGTATGCAAGCTCTAGTTTATCCTGTAGTTTAGTTAATTCTGCAAGCCTTTTGGCCAAAGCCACACCTTCTTTAAAGAATGGTTCCCACTCTTCCCTGACTGCATTGTAAGCCTGTTCAA
>CAZDXM010000141.1:0-1506 GCA_964509535.1 uncultured Thermodesulfovibrio sp.
GCTAAGAATGGTAAAATTAGAGAAACAGAATCATCAATAGATATAGAGGAGGTACTTTCAAAATATGTTTTCGGTAAGATTTAGAAATTTAATTATTGTTTGTTTGATTTTACTGCCTGCTGTTTGTTTTTCAGAAGAAAAAATCACCCTTGATCTTAAGGGATGCATTGAGAGAGTTGCTAAGTTTCATCCTGAACTTGGAGAGTATAAAAAAGATATAGAAATTTACAAAGCTAAGCTTGAGCAGGCTCAGGGTGCTGTGTTTCCACAAATTGAGCTTATGGTAGTTGGAGGTCCATCCCCTGAGGCTCGCAGAGAAGCAATCTCTCCTGAGATAAAAACTGATATCAAACCAACCACAATAAATGGCATTTTTGGAATGATAACAATGCAAGTTTTACAGCCAATTTACACATTCGGTAAAATTTCAGGATATAAAACTGCTGCAGAGGGAGGAGTAAAAGTTTCAGAGGCTGAGCTTGAAAAAAAGCGCTCTGAACTCATAGTAAAAACAAAGGAGCTTTACTGGAGTCTTGCACTTATAAGGGATTTAAGGGTTCTTGCCAACGAGATAAAAGATGAACTTCAGAAGGCAATTAAAAGAACAGAAGAAGATTTAAAAAAGGAGTTACCTTCTGCTGATGAGTTAACACTTTATAAACTGAAAACTTATATGGGTGAGGTTAAAAGAAACTTAAATGAGATAGACAAAAATGAAGCAATAATAATTGAGGCTTTAAAATTTATGACGGGTTTTTCACGAAATATAAGACTTGAAATAGTTACAGAACCATTAAAATACGAAGAAAGACACATAAATCCTGATGAATTAATTTCAAAAGCCTTTATTTTAAGACCTGAAATAATCCAGATTAAAGAGGGACTCAGGGCAAGACAGGCTCTTGTTGATGTTGAAAAAAGCAATCTCTATCCACAGATATTCTTTCTGATGAAAGGCTCCATAGCAGGAGCAACAAACAGGGACAGGATCCACAATCCTTATATTTATGATCCCCTTAATGATGCAATACTTGCTGCTGTACTTGGTATGAAGCTCAATATTGATTTTGGAATAATGAAGGGTAAGATAAAGGAAGCAGAGATAGAGTATCAGAAAATTCTTGAAAAGAAAAGACTTGCTGAAGAAGGGATACCTGTTCAAATTATGAAAGCATATTTTGATTTTCAGGAAGCCTCAAAAACTGCCAGAGATATGGAGGAAGCTTATCAGAATGCAAAGAAATGGCTCGTAACAGCAGATGCAAACATTGATATGGGAATTGGTGAAATGAAAGACCTTGCAGATGCTGTGCTTGCCTATGCAACAACAAGGGTAAATCATTTAAAGGCACTTTATAATCAAAAAATTGCATTTGCAAATTTAATTCAGGCATCTGGAATTGACAGGGAAGAAAGGGAGGTTAGATAAAATGAAAAGATTCTTAATTTTTTTCCTGATTTTTGTTTTTTATAGCTCATCCGTATTTGCAACTGTATCTCCAAAGG
>CAZDXM010000142.1:0-11043 GCA_964509535.1 uncultured Thermodesulfovibrio sp.
TTGGGATGTATGAAAGCAGGGAGTATTTTTTAGGGTTTGAAGACATAGGGATAAATCATCTATACAGGGCATTGGATGTATTAGCAGAAAGCAAAGAAGAATTAGAGGAGTATCTATTCAGGAAAAGATACAATTTATTTATGAGGATGTTAGAGACTGCATTAAACAAAGATGTATCAACAGAAAGAATAAAAGAAGCTTTAAGGAGTATAACCCTTACAGAGTTTAGCATAGAAGGCAAGGAATACTATTTAAAGAACAAGATGGATAAAGTAGCAAAAGCTTTATTTAAAGCATTGAAAGTAAACGAACCAGCCCATTTAACAGCCAAAGAAGAATTCAGCATATAAAAAGATAAAGAAAATCAAAGAGTTACCCTTTGTATTGTACAAAAATTTACATTTTAAAAAAATAAAATTTAATAATTTCAATAACTTACAAAATTAAGTTGATAAACTCAGGAAAAAGCAATTTTATTGAGATGAAACATCACTGAACTGAAGGTGCCACAGTTCGGTATAAAGTCCACCTTTTTCTAAAAGTTCATCATGTGTCCCCTGTTCTATAACCTGACCTCTATCCATCACTATAATTTTATCAGCTCTTTTTATAGTTGAAAGCCTATGAGCAATAATCAGTGTTGTTCTGCCTTTTCTCATCTTCTCCAATGACTTCTGTATTTTTTCCTCTGACTCTGTATCAAGAGAGGCTGTTGCTTCATCAAAAATCAAAATCTTTGGTTCTCTTAAAATTGCTCTTGCAATTGTTATTCTCTGCTTCTGCCCACCTGAAAGTAACACTCCTCTTTCTCCAACCGTAGAGTCATAACCGTCCGGTAAATTCATTATGAACTCGTGAGCATCAGCCATTTGAGCAGCCTTTTTAATTTCTTCATTAGTGGATGAGATATTGCCAAATTTTATGTTATTAATTACTGAATCATTGAATAAAACAATATCCTGTGTGACAAGAGCTATCTGAGAACGCAAGCTGTGAAGAGAAAATTCTTTAATGTTAACCCCGTCTATCAATATTTCTCCATCTTCTGGATACCAGAATCCTGCCAGCATGTCTGCAATTGTGCTTTTCCCAGCTCCAGATGGTCCAACAATTGCAACTGTCTCACCTGGCTTTATTTCAAAACTGACATTTTTTAATGCATAATCCTTTGAAAGAGGATATTTAAAGGAAACATTCTTAAAAACAATATGTCCATTTATCTCTTTTGTTATGCCTTTTGCAGACTCCTCTCTGATAAATATAATCTCTCTTAATCTTTCAATAACATTCCTTCCCCTCTGAAATGATGCATTAACCCTGCTGAGTCTTTTTAGGGGTGTATACATCAGTATAATAGCAGTAGCAAAGGAAAAAAAGTCTCCTGAAGATATTTTCTCATTTACAACAAGATATCCACCATAAAAGATAATTAGAGCAACACCCAATCCTGCAATTGTTTCTGTAAGAAAATTGGTAAACTCCTCTGTTCTAACTTCCCGCATTATATTTCTGTAATGCTCATGAAGTGCTTTCTTATATCTATCCTTCATATCAGGTTCCATTGTAAAAGCTTTTATTATCTTAATTCCATGCAGTGTTTCATGTAAAAGCGAGGTTACTTTTGCGATTCTGTAACGGGTTTTCATCCCGATATCCTTCATTCTTTTACCAAGTTTGGTGATAACATAAAGCATTAATGGAATAACAACAAAAGAAAGCAAAGCCAGATCCCACCTTCTATAAAAGGCAACACAGGCTAACACAATTACTGTAAGTCCTTCAACAATAAAATCCTTAATTGTATTTGAGACTGTACTTTTAAGTAAATCAACATCATTAAGAACCTTTGATATAACATTACCAGAGCTGTCTTTACAAAAAAAGGACATTGGAAGCCTTAAAAGTTTTTCATAAACTGCATCTCTTACTGTTTTAACGATTTTTGCACCAACTGAATTCATAAGATAGTTATTGAGAAAGGTAAAAACCCCTCTTAAACTGAAAAGAATAATAACAAGAAACGGAATTAAATAGAGAAACTCAGCTGATTTTTTTATGAAAATATGATCCATTGCGGGTTTTACAGACCATGCAATTGCTCCATTTATCCCTGAAATAGCCATGCTGCAAATAAAAGCAAGAAGCAATCTAACTCTGTGATCCCTTATAAGTCTCCAGAAAACTGCTATGTCATCAATCCATGGTTTTCTGAATTTGATTTTAAACTGCTTTTCTATTTCCACAGTTTTTCCCATGCCTTTGCATATTTAAGAAAAGAATAAAAACTATAAAGAACCGCAAGCATAAAACCTCTTAATCCATCAAGAAATCCGAATCTTAAAAAAAACATCTTAAAAAATGTAAATGGTGGAGCAAAAAAAATTTTCAGAAATATTTTGCCTTTTGAAGGATTCTTTTTTATTATCTCTGCTGCTGAAAGAGAAGAATAATTCTGCATTTTTTTTATGAATTCATCAAGACTCCGATAAGTGTAATGTAGCAGAGACTCATTTAAATACCCTACCTTGCCATTAACTACAATTTTTTCATGAACAGACCTCTGCTCCATCCTTCCTAAATCCTTTCTGAAAAGCCTCAATGTATAATCAGGCCACCAGCCTCCATATCTAATCCATTTATCAAGAAAAAAATTCTTTCTTGGTATAAAATATCCACCAAAGTCTTCAGAGTCTATTTTTTTTATTATCTCCTTTTTTAAAGATTCTGTCACTACCTCGTCTGCATCAAGAATTAAAACCCATGGAAGCGTTGTTCTGTCAATTGCAAGCTGTTTCTGAAATGCAAAACCTTTCCATTCATGCTGATAAATCATGTCAGTATATTCTTTACATATCTCTGTAGTTTTGTCTGTGCTGAATGAATCAACTATAACTATTTCTTCAAAATTTTTAACAGATTCCAGTGTGTCTCTGATATTTTTTTCTTCATTTTTTGTGATAATTGCAACAGAAACAGGGATTTTCAAAAATTCTCAGCCTCCTATTGTTGACATTGCTCTTAGGGGCTTTGCATGCTCTGACATTCCTTCTGGCTTTAAATATATCGCTTCTTTAAAAACTTCCCTTAATTCTTCCTCAGTAGCACCACTTCTTAAATATTTCTTTATATCTATCTCTTTATCAGAAAAAAGACATGGTCTGAGCTTGCCATCAGAAGTCAGCCTAAGTCTGTTACATTTTACACATATATGAGTTGTTATAGGACTTATAAACCCAAGAAATCCTCTGGCTCCATCAATCATGAAATATTCAGCTGGTCCTGATTTTTTAACCTGAACAGGTATAAGTTTCCCCACATTTCTTTCTATTTTATCCTTTATTTCAGCAGCAGACATAAAAAGTTCTTTTTTCCAGATTGCTGATCCAACAGGCATAAACTCAATAAATCTGATTTGATATGGAACTTCTTTACTCCATAATGCAAATTTTTCAATCTCGTCATCATTAATTCCTTTCATAACAACAACATTTATTTTTATTGGATTGAAACCAACCCTGCCTGCTTCTTCAATACCTTCAAGAACATCTCTAAATGAACCACATCTTGTTATAGCTCTGAATTTATCTTCTGTGAGAGAATCAAGGCTGATATTTACTCTTTTAAGCCCTGCCTGATAAAGCGCTTCTGCATATTTCTTTAAAAATACACCATTTGTCGTCATAGCTATATCCCTGATACCCTCTGCCCGTGAAAGTTCTTCAATAAAACTCACTATATCCTTTCTTATTAAAGGCTCTCCTCCTGTTATTCTTATTCTGAAAATTCCAAGGCTTACAGCAACCCTGACAACTCTTAAAATTTCTTCATATGTTAGGATTTCATGATGAGGCAGCAGATTTTTTATGCCTTCCTCAGGCATGCAGTAAATACATCTTAAATTACATCTATCAATAATTGAAATCCTTAAGTAGTCAATATTTCTATTATATTTATCCTTCATCTTTTTGTTTTTGTCTTGGCTTTGGTTCTGGTTTTATTCTGGTTTTTCAGTATCTCTGCTATCTTTTGCTGAGCAATCTGAGCCTCCTTTGATTGAGGGTATTTCTCAATTACTCTTTCAAATACAACTTTTGCTGTTTTTTTATCCTTCAGTTCCAGAAAAGCCATTCCCTCTTTAAGAAGTGCTCCAGGTGATTTTTCATGTTTTGGGTATTTTTTAAGAAATTCTTCATATGCAAGAATTGCATCCTCATACTTTTTTTCATTATAGTATGTTTCTGCAATCCAGAAATAAGAATTCGGAAGCAGAGCAAAATCTGGATAGTTTTTTACAATCTCCTGAAACTTCCCTCTTGCAGAAACAAAGTCTTTATTTTTTATATCAACATGGGCGGAATCATAGATTTCTTTAGGATCCTGGAGTTTCTCTTTTTTTGCCTGCTCTTGCTCTTTCTGAACAGGTTGAGTCAACCTTGCCTGCAGTTCTGTTATTCTTTCATTTAATTCTTTAAATCTTTTCTCATTATTGTAAGAATTCTCTTCAAATCTTCCCTTAAGAACTTGCAGTTCCTTTATATAATCCTGTGTTTGAGCAATCAAAGTAAGCTGCCCCTCTTTAAGAGCAATAGCTGTGCTGAGGTCAGAAGACATTCTATCTATTCTTATTTTAAGCTCTGAAACCTCCTTTCTCAGTTCTGTATTTTCAACATTAAGTCTTGCCATTTCTGCTTTCATCTGCTCAAAATCTCCTACACTTACACATCCAGAAAGAAAAACCAAAACTGCAATCCCTACCAGTATAAATTTAATCTCTGCCTTTTTCATCTCCCCTCCTCTATAAATACAAAGTGTGCTCTTCTATTTTTCTGCCAGCAAGCTTCATTCTGCTCTGTGCATAATGGTTTTTCTTCACCATAGCTTATTATATCTATTTTAGAAGAAGGAATTCCCAGAATTATCAAATATTGCTTTGCTGCATTTGCTCTCTTCTGACCCAGTGCAAAGTTGTACTCATTAGTTCCCCTTTCATCGCAATGACCTTCAATTATAACTCTAAGTATAGGATTTTTCTGAAGAACACTGGCAACCTTTTTCAATGTTGGAACATCTTCCTGTCTTATTTCATATTTATCAAAATCAAAATGAATATCCTTTACTTCTTCCTGCAATCTTTTTATAAGGTCTTCTTTAGAGACATAAGCAGGAGTTCCTTCCTCTTTTCTAAAAGACTCCGGTTTTTCCTGTTTCAAAGCTTCCTCCTGTTTTGGGAGCTTGCCTTCAGGTGATTCTTTAGGAATATAAATCTTTCTTTCAGCGCATGAAACTGCAAAAAAAATACAGAAAATAATTAAGAAAATTGTTTTACAATACATTTTTGCCTCCAGAGAAGTGATTTTATGGCAGGCTTCTTTCATAACTTATTATATATTACAACAATTAATAAAGCTTTGAAAGATCTGCAACTGATTTTAAAATTTCCGCTAATTTTTGAAGCAGGGCAAGACGATTCATCCTGAGCCTTTCTTCTTTTTCCATAACAAGAACTCTATCAAAAAATTTATTTATCAAAAGGGTCAGATTATTTAAATGATTTAAAGCCTCCAAAAACTGCTCTTTACTTATATAACTGTCAAGATTTTTTTTGCTGTTCAACATTGCTTCATAGAGCTTCTTTTCTTCTTCAGTAACAAAAAGTTCTGGTTTAAGTTCAATTTTTTCATAATTTTTAATAATATTTGAAACTCTCTTTACTGCAAAGAAAAAAGATTCAAAGTCTTCTGTTTTCTGAAAATCTTTTACTGCATCAAGCCTCTTTTTGATTTCATATAGAGGAGTTCTCGGAATAAACTCGTATACTGTTCTAATTGTATTCACATCATAACCTGAAATCTCAAAATAACTTTCCACTCTCTGAGTAATAAAAATTGTAATCTCTTTTTTAGTATCTTCATCAACAAATCCTCCTGTACAATTAACCACTTCAGATATACTCAATGGGTATTTCTTTTTTAACAGTATTGCTACAATTGCATTTGCTGCCCTTCTTAGCCCGAAGGGATCCTCTGTCCCTGTGGGGATCTCCCCGAGAAAAAAGAATGATGCAATATGATCAATTCTGTCAGCTATACTCAGTATACAGCCAGCATCTGTAGATGGAATTTCATCTGAAAAGGTCTTCGGAAGATATTGCTCTTTAATTGCAATTGCAACTTCTTCAGATAGACCTGCATGGCTGACATAATATCCTCCCATAATTCCCTGTAGTTCCGGAAACTCCCTTATAACTCCTCCGGCAAGATCAGCCTTGCAGTATTTTGCAGCAGTAATAACTACCTGTTTCTTCTCCGGTAAAATCTCTTCAGCAATCCTTTCAGCAATATTCATTATCCTCAGAGTCTTATCATAAAGACTTCCGAGTTCTTTATGGTAAACAATTCTTTTTGTTGCCTCAACAAGATTGTCCATTCCCTTTTTAAGGTCTTCCTCATAATAAAATCTTGCATCCTCAAATCTTGCCTTTATAACCCTTTCAGCCCCTTTCCTTATATTTTCATCATTGTCTGCAGTGGTATTACCAACCACAACAAAGTAATTTTTAAGTTTCTCTCCACTATCAGTAACTGCAAAGTATCTCTGATGATCCTTCATCACTGTTATAAGAAGCTCTTCAGGAAGTGTGAGATATCCCTCCGGGAAACTGCCAAGAACAGCCCTCGGATATTCAACCAGATAATTTACTTCTTCAAGCAAATCCTTATTCCACAATATCTTTCCATCAATATTTTTAACAATCTCTTCTGCCTGTTTAACTATCATTGTCTTTCTTCTTTCATGATCAACTATAACAAAGGCTCTTTCAAGAATATCTTCATAATCTTCTATTTTTGTGATATTTAAAGGAGCTTTTGAAAAAAATCTATGTCCATAAGTTTTTCTCTCTGTTGTTATCCCGTCTATTTCAAATGAGATTAATTTATCATTATATAAAGCTAAAAGCCATCTTACCGGTCTTATGAACTTCAGAGATCCACTTCCCCAGCGCATCATCTTTGGAAAACTTAAAGAAAAAAAGAGTTTTTTTAAAATATCTGGGAGAATTTCCTCTGTACTTCTGCCTTTCTCTGATAAAACCGCACATACATATCTTCCCTTCCCCTTTGATTTAATCTTTAAACTTTCAACAGCAACTCCTTGTGATTTTGCAAAAGCAATCGCAGCCTCCTTTGGTTTTCCTTTATCATCAAAAGCAATATAAGCAGGCGGCCCCCAGATTAATTTTTCCTCAGGAATCTGCCCAGAGGATACAGAAGCAATTAAAGCAAATCTGCGGGGAGTTGCAAATATCTGTAAATCTTTTGTTTCTATCCTGTATTCACTGAAAACTCTATTAAATCCTTCCTTAAGTTGAGAAATTCCTGTTGGAATAAATCTTGCAGGAATTTCTTCAACACCGATTTCAAAAAGAAGATTACCCTTTATCATCGTACCTCTTCTTTAAATAAGCCTCAGCACAAGCCTTTGCAAGAGTCCTCACCCTTGCTATATAACTGGTTCTCTCTGCCACTGAAAGAACACCTCTTGCATCAAGAAGGTTAAACATATGAGAACACTTAAGACAAAACTCGTAAGCAGGATAGACAAGTCCGAGTTTAAGCATCCTTACGGATTCATTTTCATACTCATCAAAATGTTTTCTTATCAGTGCAGGATCTGAGTAATCAAAATTAAAGTAAGAAAACTCTATCTCGCTTTCACGATGAATATCTCCATAACTTAAGCTTTCATTCCATTTAATATCAAATACATTTTCTATTTCCTGTAAATAAAGAGCAATCCTTTCAAGCCCATAAGTTATCTCAACAGATACTGGGAATAAATCCAGTCCTCCAGCCTGCTGGAAATAGGTATATTGTGTGATCTCCATTCCATCAAGCCATACCTCCCAGCCAAGACCCCATGCACCAAGAGTAGGGGATTCCCAGTCATCTTCAACAAATCTTATATCATGTTTTGATGGATCTATCCCGAGTGCTTTAAGGCTGTCAATATAAAGCTCCTGAGAGTTCTCCGGAGAAGGTTTTAGAATAACCTGATATTGATAATACTGCCCGAGTCTGTTGGGATTCTGTCCATACCTTCCATCTGTTGGTCTGCGACATAGTTGAACATATCCTACATTCCATGGTTCAGGACCTAAAACCCTAAAAAATGTTGCGGTATGAAATGTTCCTGCTCCAACCTCAAGGTCATAAGGTTGGAGTATCACACATCCCTTAGAGTCCCAGTATTTATTGAGTGTAAAAATTATTTCTTGAAAATACATAGATTTTCATGATACTTTACAAAAGGAAATATTGTCAAATGTATCCAAGAGTACTTATTGCTGGTGTCCGTGGTGGTGCTGGAAAAACAACTGTAACTCTTGCAATTCTTTCACTTTTAAGAAAAAGAGGATTAAATACATTAGCCTTTAAAAAGGGGCCTGACTACATAGACAGTGGCTGGCTTTCTCTTTTTTCAGGGAATACCTGTTATAACCTTGATACATTTATGATTCCTCCGCAGAAGGTGATTCAGTCATTCATGGAAAGGGCAAAAGGCTATATTTCTGTGATAGAAGGTAATCGGGGGCTTTATGATGGACTGGATGCAGATGGTTCTGTAAGTACAGCAGAACTTGCAAAGCTTCTTTTCTGCCCTGTAATTTTAGTGGTTGATTGCACAAAAATAACCCGCTCAGTAGCTGCTTTAATCAATGGTTTCATAACATTTGACAGAGACGTTCAGATAAAAGGCATTGTATTAAATCAGGTTGCCAATCCAAGACACGAGAAAATAATAAAAGAATCAATAAAAAAATACTGCTCTGTTGAGGTAGTCGGCTCAATTCCGAGATTTAAGGATTTAAAAATGCCTGAAAGACACATGGGGCTTCTCCCATATCAGGAACATGAGATGAAAAAGGAGGCAATTGAGTTTATAAATGAGGCTGCCAGATATTTGGATGAGGAAAAAATATTAAAAATTGCAATGCAGGCTCCTGATATTCCTCATATCTCAGAAAATTCAACCATTGATATCAGATATGAAGGACTCAAAATTGGTGTTATAAGAGACAGGGTATTTCAGTTCTATTATGAGGAAAATCTTGAAGAATTAAAAAAACATGGAGCTGATATTTTATTGATCAACTCTCTTGAGGATAAAAATCTTCCTGATATTGATGCTTTGTACATTGGAGGAGGGTTTCCTGAAACAAATGTCAAGTACCTCTGCAAAAATATTGATTTAATGAAAAATATAAATGAAAAGGCTCAAAACGGTCTTCCAATATATGCTGAGTGTGGTGGATTGATGTATCTTTGTAAAAGCCTTATCACAGATGAGGGAGAGTTTCCAATGGCTCAAGTTTTCCCTTTCAAATTAAAGATGTTCAAAAAGCCACAGGCACATGGATATGTTTTAGCTAAAGTAAATGGTAATAATCCATTTTACAGAGAAGGATTGGAGATTAAGGGACATGAGTTTCATTACTCAAGAGTTATTGAATATGAGAGAATGCCTGAGATGTGTTTTACAATGCTCAGGGGAGAGGGAATAATACACAGTAAAGATGGTGCATGTTATAAAAATACTCTTGGTACATATATTCATATTCATGCTCTTGGATGCATTGAATGGGTTAGAGGGCTTTTAAAAAAAGCGAAAAATTATAAGGAGTCTAAAAATGCGTAGAGAACCTGTAGTATGTCTGTTCTGCGGAAGAGTTATAACTCCTCCGCAGGAAGAAATAACAGAAATAGGTGAGGTAATTTATGGGAAATGTGAGTGTGGTGCCATATATGTCTGCGAACCTACAGGACATAATCAGGGAGAAGCACTTGTTCAGGCAATGCTCCTTGTTTCTCCTGAAGGGATAGACAAGATTGAGCTTGATGTAGATTTTGAATTAAGAGAAAGGGATTACAATTATAGAACACATCAGTATGTTTACATAAAAAACTGGTTTTTTACTGGAAGGCTTTTTTTTCTAAAAGCTCTTAAGCAAGAAGGTGATGTGGTAATTGAAAAAATGAATACCAAAATAACAAAAAAGGATTTTATCCATCTTGTAGAAAATAGAGAGTTTAAGAAAATAAAAGAAGCCTCTGTTAAAAACAAAAATTCTCTGGGATGGTTGATTTCTCTTTCTTATGATAAGGAAAGTTTAATCTCCTGGAAGGCTATTGAAGCCATGGGATATGTTGCTGAATCTTTTATTAAAGCCCAGGATATAGAGCCACTTAGAAACACAATAAGAAAACTTCTCTGGTCAATGAGCGATGAATCAGGTGGAATTGGCTGGAGAGCTGCTGAACTGATTGGTGAAATAGTATATTCCGAACCCTCTCTTTTTGAAGACATCATCCCTATCCTATGGTCTCAAAGAGAGGAAGAAAGTTTTCTTGAGAGTGTCCTAAGAAGTATTTTAAAACTATCACACAAAATTGACCTGTCTGAATATATTGAAATTAGCTGCGATGAACTTGAAAATCTCCTGAAACATAAAAATAATGAAATAAAAGGACTATCCGCTGTACTTATCAAAAAAGCTAAATGCAATATTGCATTATCCGAAGATGTTAAAAAAACTCCTGTTTCAGTATATAAAAATGGAGAAGTTATAACTGTAATGATGCATGAAGCTGAAAAATTTTTATAATTTTATAAAATAAATTTATTTGACTTTAAAATGTTGTATTATTTTAATTTAATAACTGAAAAGGCAAAGTTATCTTGAAGTTCTTGTATTAAAAAAGTAAAATATTTAAAAAACAAAAAGGAGGTAGAAAAAATGGGATTTATTGAGTTTAAGGGTAAACAAATTGAAGTTGATGAGGATGGTTATATTCAGAATCTTGATGACTGGACACCTGAGCTTGCAGAATATTTGGCGAGCAAGGATGGAATTACCCTTACTGAAAAACACTGGGAGGTTATCAACTTCTTAAGAGATTACTATCAGAAATATCAAATTGCTCCTATGATTAAGATTCTTGTTAAAGAAATGGCTAAAATGTTTGGTCCTGACAAAGGAAACAC
>CAZDXM010000143.1:0-8584 GCA_964509535.1 uncultured Thermodesulfovibrio sp.
TCTCTATAGTTATGTCTCCGAACTCTATTCTTGAAATTGTGAGCAGGTCTTCAACGAGTGCAGATAGTCTTTCTGCCTGATTCTTTATTATCTGAACAAATTTCAGTGCATTATCCCTTTCATTAATTGCACCGCCCAGAAGAGCCTCAGCATATCCTTTTATCGTGGTAATTGGAGTCTTCAGTTCATGTGATACATTAGCCACAAAATCCCTTCTTATACTTTCAAGCTGTTTAAGCCTTGTTATATCATGAAGTAAAACAATCAAAGATGATAGTTTCCCCTCTGAAGCAAGCACGGGCATCACCTTAGCAAAGATAAAGAGTTCTCTACCAGACTTTTTAATGACGATTTCTTCTGCAGATTCTTCCTTTTTGAGCATTGCTGAACGAAGAAGATTCAGAAGGTCTATGTTTCTTATAACTTCAATTATCTGCTTACCTTCTGGAGTCTCATCCATCTTTAAGATATCTTTAAATTTCTGATTTGCAAGAACTATGTAACCCTTAGGATCAACTATTAAAACACCGTCTGTTATTGATTTAAAAATCGCTTCAAAATACTTTAGATGCTCTGACTCTACCAATTCTCAACCCTCAATATAATAACCCACACCTCTTAAGGTTTTTATATAAACTGGATTATCCGGGTCTTTTTCAATTTTTAATCGCAATCTTCTTATGTGAACATCAACTGTTCTTGGATCAACATAGACATCATGTCCCCAGACCTCATCAATAAGACGGTTTCTGGAGAATATTTTATTAGGTCTTTCAGCAAGATACAAAAGAAGCCTGAATTCAGTATATGAAAGTTTTACAGGCTCACCCCTTACAGAAACAAGATATTTTTCCTTATCAATTACCATATCCTTTATTTTTATAACTTCTTTGTCGGAACTTTCAATTTTAACCCTTCTCAGAACAGCTTTTACCCTTGCAACAAGCTCTTTGGGACTGAAAGGCTTAGTAATGTAGTCATCTGCTCCCATTTCAAATCCTGTAATTTTGTCAAACTCCTCTCCCTTTACTGTAACAATCACAACTCCTGTATTCTGAAACTTGGGGTTATCCTTTATAAATCTGCAGATTTCAAGCCCCTGAATCTTTGGTAGCATAAGATCAAGTATTACAAGCTCATAAAAATTATGTTTCAATTTTTTTAAAGCATCCTCACCGTCAAGGGCTATATCAACCTCAAAATTTTCTCTCTTTAAACTGTAAGCAATGAGTTCGGCAATCTCTTTTTCATCCTCAACAATCAAAATCCTCTTACTCATAAATTGCTTTTTTTAAATCTTCCTCTTTAATTTCAAAATTTATCTTCATTCTGCCTATCTCCTCTGGAATAACTATCCTGATTTTGCCCTCTATATTCTTTTTATCAAGTAAAATTGTTTTTATCATCATTGAGGGATCAAAAAATGAGGGAATATCAACAGGAAGACCAAAATTTTTTATGGTTTCTCTTATTTTAAGAAAACTTTCTCTATTTAAAAAACCCAGTGAATTTGAAATTTTTGCTTCATTAACCATGCCAATTGCAATTGCTTCACCATGAAGATATGTGCTGTAGCCTGTAATTGTCTCAATTGCATGACCTATTGTGTGACCGTAGTTTAAAATAGACCTGAGAAAGCTTTCCTTTTCATCCCTTGAAACAACCTCTGCCTTTATCTCACAGGATCTTTTTATTATTGAGATGAGCAGTTCTTTGTCCTTTTTTAAGATCTTTCCCCGGTTTTCCACAAGGGAATCAAAAAAATCTTTATCCCATATGATTCCGTATTTTATAACCTCTGAAAGCCCTGAAATAAACTCTCTCTCAGGAAGACTATCAAGAGTTTCAACATCAATCCATACAAGCAGTGGCTGCCAGAATGTGCCTATCATGTTTTTACCAAGAGGATGATTAACTGCTGTTTTTCCACCAACTGAACTGTCAACCTGTGCAAGCAGTGTTGTTGGAATCTGAATATAAGCTATACCTCTCATATAAACTGATGCAACAAATCCTGTTATATCTCCTATAACACCACCGCCAAGAGCAATAAGTGAGGAGCGTCTGTCAAAACCAAACTCAAGCATTTTTGTAAGTATATGATACGCCCAGAAGTAATCCTTGTAAATTTCTCCATCGGGAATAATGATTAAATATGGGTCAAATCCTTCTTTTTTTAGAGAATTTAAAACTTTTTCACCATAAAGTTCTGAAACTAAAGGATTTGTTACTATCCCTATTTTCTGCCCCAGCGAAAATCTGAGAAGTCTTTCACCAATAAGATTTAAACTTCCCCTGCCAATTATAATCTCGTAGCTACGCTCTCCCAGTTCAACTCTTATCTTTTCCATAAACAAACCTCTCATATTCTTCAATAATTTTTTCTGCTACCTCTTCAGGGGTCAAGCCCTCTGTGTTAATTAAAAAATGGGCATTCATGTATTTGTCCATCCTTTTCCTGAGAAGCTCTCTTATTTTTCCCTTTAAATCTTCAAACTGAAGAAGCGGTCTGTTCTTACTGTTTTTAACCCTTTCAAAAATAGTGTCTTCTGATGCAGTCAGACAGAATATGACTCCTGTGCTCTTAAGTGCTTCCATATTTTCATCTCTCAAAACAGCTCCACCTCCTGTTGCAATAACTTGTCCTCTTTTTTTAGCTATCAATTTTATCATCTCTGCCTCAATGTCTCTGAACCTATTCTCACCAAATTTTTTAAAAATATCAGCTATCTTCATTCCCTCTTTCTTCTCAATAATATCATCAACATCCACAAATTTAAAACCCAGTTTTTTTGCAAGAATCTTTCCAACAGATGTTTTACCTGTACCCATAAATCCTGTAAGAACGATATTTCTCCTCTTTTGCATGGTAAAATAAGCTATGCTATACTATTATACTAAACTAACTAAAAATATCCTAACCGCTTTTTTTCTCATATTTCTTGTATTGCCAGCATGTGCTAAAAAAGAAAAAGACTATTGCAGGATTATAGAAATCCATGATGGTGATACAGTGAGCATTATCACTGGCTCATTTTTCGGAATCGTTACAAAAGTTGAAAGGGTTCGTCTTACAGGAATTGATGCACCAGAGCTTGGTCAGGAACCGTGGGGAATTAAAGCCAAAAATCATTTAAGAAAGCTTATCAAAGACACCAGCTGGTATGTAAAAATAGAACTGGATGTTCAACAAAGAGACAGACATGGCAGACTTCTTGCCTATTTATGGGATAAAAATGGCAGAATGCTCAACTACATGATGGTAAGAGATGGATATGCAATAGTTTATACTGTGCCACCAAATGTTAAATATGTTGAATTGCTCACAGAAGCACAGAAACTTGCAAGACAGGAAAAAAGGGGAATATGGGCTAAAAATGGACTCATTGAGACCCCATCTCAATGGAGAAAAAAGCATCCTCAAAATCGTGTAAGGTAAATTAAACCATAAATCTCTGTTTTTTCAGATAATTTTTAACCTCCTGACCCTCGCTTTCAAAGCCTCTTTTGCCCATTGCACCATATGTAAGTCTTTTGCCGAGTTCAACCCCGGGCTGATTAAATGGATTTATACCATAAAGAAGTCCTGTCATACAGGTTGTTATTTGCAGAAACTGAAAGAGCTGTCCAAGATTATAAGCATCAATCTTTGGAATAATGATTTTAAGATTTGGCTTTCTATTTGTTGTCAAAGCCATTTCTGTTGCAAGCTGTTCTGTATTCAGGAGTTCCTCAAGTGTGTGACCACCTAAGAATCTCAGTCCCTCTATATCATGAAACTCTTCCGGAATCTCCTCCTGATATTCATGTCTTTCAATTGAAAGAAATAAAATAACTTTGTCTTCCGGCCCTTCCATCCATATCTGAAGCTGTGAATGCTGATCAGTTGTTCCCAAGGATGGATAAGGAGTTGTTCCCCTGCCATCCTTGCCAAGACTTTCTGCCCACAGCTGACTGAACCATTCAGAAAGAGTTTTAAGTCTGTCTGAGTATGGAAGAAAAACAACAATTTTTCTCTTTTTCATTGTATCCATAAGATAAAGCACAGATGAAAGAGTAGCTACAGGATTTTCATTAATGTTTTCATTGAAAGCCATCTTGGAAATTTCTTTTGCTCCTCTCAGTAATTCTTCAGCCTTTACTCCTACTACCTCTGAGAGAAAAAGTCCAACTGGAGTTAAAACAGAATACCTCCCAACAATATTCTTTGGAATTGTAAGAGCTGGAATCCCATACTCCTGAGCTATTGTCCTCAGATTTCCCCTGTCAGGGTCTGTGGTGAAAACAAAATGCTCCCTTACATTGAGTTTTCTGTCTTTTATCATTCTCCAGAAAATTAAAAATGAAGCAAGAGTTTCTGAAGTAGCTCCAGATTTTGAAATAACATTTATTACTGTTTTCTTAAGATTTATTACCTCTATTATATTTCTCAGAGTTACAGGATCAACATTGTCATAGATAAAAACTCTGGGCTTTTCTTTCAGATTATGCAGGGGACTCAATGCTTCAAGAATAACCTTCGGTCCAAGAGCACTACCTCCGATACCAAGAATTATAAAATAATCTTTTTCACGCACTTTCTTGCCAATCTCTTTCAATTCATCCAAATTCTGATTGTGTAAATCAACAAAATCAAATTCTTTATACGGTTTCCTGGAAAAAATTGAAACAGCTCTGAGGGCATGACTCTGTATATCATCCAGTGATAAACCATTATGCCCTATTTCATCTGACAGAACATTAGAAAAATCAAGCCTTATCACCTTTGCCTCTCCTTTTTAGAAAAACAAGCAATTATAATAACCAGCACAACTGATAGAAAAACTATAAGTGCAAGAACCTTTGTAAGTTTAAATGCCATAACAACTAAAATAGCCAGAGCAAGTAAAAAATAAACTCTCCAGCTCAAAAGCTCTGCCTCCTTGCATGAAGATATGCTTCTTTAACTGAAACAATCAGGATAACAATAAATCCTGTAAGTAATCCCGTGATATTAAACCATCCATGCATTGCAATAAACCAGAGAAACACAAAAATTGCACCGAGTTTAAGATAACTCAATCCAACAACAGCAAGCTGAAAAACTGGTTTGCCAAAAAACTTTTTAACAGCCCATGAAAGCTCTTTTATGCTCAGCCAGCTTATAAAACCGCCGATAATAACATTAAATGCAACCATCTTATTACCTGAGATAAGCCAGCTCAGTGCTGCAAGAGCTGGAACAACAATTAAAGTCTGTTTATTTATCTTCTTCGCTACTGTCTTGTCCACCGGTTTTCTCCGCCTTTTTCACAAATCTGAATATCTCTCTTATCCCTGCAACAAAACCAGCCATAAGAAAAATTAAGGAAAAAAGGGGGAAACTGTGAATAAAACTATCAATTAAATACCCAATAGCAATTCCGATAAGAACACATAAAACAAAGTTGATTCCGAGGACAGATGCCTCAAGGAGTCCTTTTATAAAAGGTTTTTTTGTCTTTTCTTCATTCACCAGTCAGCCCCACAATCTGATAATACAAAGTCTTTAACAAAAGTTGCAACTTCTTTGTAAAAATCCGTATTTGCAGTTTCATATAATTCATCACACAATAAAGGAATCCATTCACAGAGTCTGCTTAAAAAATCAATCTCAAGGTCTCTGAGATTCTGCTCAATCAAATAGCTCATAAAAAGCAGTTCCATTGATATATGATCAGGCGGAAGGTCAAACTCTTCCTCAATTGCAACACCAGCTGTCCAGTAAAAATGCTGAACATCGCTCTGTCTGTAAAAAGACTCACAATTTGGAAGATTTCCTTGTGTAAAAAGATAGATAAAATCCTCACATATTTCTTCATAAGTATCCTTTATCTGAATGCCTGCAAATCTCTCAAATTCTTCAACAAGCTCAATATCGGGTATATTCATAAAAATGTATGCAAAAAGCCTGTATGCTTCTGCTCTTTCCTGTTTGTTATCAGGATCAAAAAAAATCATAACTCTTTAAATGTTTTATATGCTACCCTGACTGTTTTTTCTATATCACTGTCAGTGTGTGCCAGAGAGATAAATCCAGCCTCAAACTGTGAGGGTGCTATGTATACTCCTTTTTGAAGCATCCCCATAAAAAATCTTTTAAACTTCTCTGTATCTGAATTTTTTGCAGTCTTTGCATCAACAACTTCCTTATCTGTAAAATATGTGCAGAAAATTGTTCCAGCTCTGTAAAATTTAACATTAACTGCTGCCCTGAAAGCAGCATCCTTAAGCCCTTCCTCAAGGTGATTCATTTTACTTTCAAGTTCTTTATATGTTTCAGGTCTTGAAAGAATTTTAAGTGTCTCAATCCCGGCTGTCATTGCAATTGGATTTCCTGAAAGCGTTCCTGCCTGATAAACTCTTCCTTCAGGTGCAACAAGACTCATTATCTCCTTTTTGCCTCCATAAGCACCAACAGGAAGACCCCCTCCTATAACTTTTCCAAGACATGTAAGATCAGGTTTAATTCTGTAAAACTGCTGTGCTCCTCCAAAAGAAACCCTGAATCCTGTCATGACCTCATCAAAAATCAAAACAATTCCGTATTTGTCAGTTTCCCTCCTCAATACTTCAAGAAAATCCTCCCTGGGCAGGATGCATCCCATATTTCCGACAACTGGCTCAACTATAACACATGCTATATCCTTCCAGTGTTTCTTTACCGTGCTTTTAAATGTAGCTGTGTCATTGAATGGAAGAATAATTGTTTCTGAAATATATGAAAGAGGCACTCCAAGACTGTCAGGCACTCCAAATGTGGCTCCTCCAGAACCTGCAGAAACAAGCAATCCATCAACATGACCATGATAGCATCCTTCAAATTTTATCACCTTATTCCTTTTTGTAAATCCCCTTGCCAGTCTTATAGCTGACATAGTTGCTTCTGTTCCTGAGTTAACCATTCTGAGCTTTTCTATTGATGGAAATGCTTTTTTTACCAGAGTTGCAAGCTCTATTTCAAGAGGAGTTGGTGCTCCATAGCTTGTACCATTTTCCACAGCTTTTTTCAATGCTCTGACAACCTGTGGATGAGCGTGCCCCAGAATCAAAGGACCCCATGAAAGAACATAATCTATATATTGATTTCCATCAACATCATAAATCTTTGACCCTTTTGCTCTGGCTATAAATAAAGGATTTCCACCAACCGCTTTAAATGCTCTTACAGGGCTGTTCACTCCACCTGGCATCAGTGAAACAGCTTTTTTATAAAGTCTGAGGGATTTTTCTGTTTTCATAATAACCTCCTGAACTATTTCAATAAAAATAACAGAAAAAAATACAAAATCGCAAATTGTGTTATAATATTGCATGCTAAAGAAAGCACTTGTTGTGGATGACAATGAATTTGTCAGGGAAACTATAAAAGAAATGCTTGAATTCTTCGGTTTTGATGTGGCTGTTACTGAAAATGGAGAAGATGCTGTTAAAGAATATATCTCATCAGCAAAATTAAATCAGCCCTTTGACATAGTTTTTATAGACCTTGTCCTTCCCGGGATGAATGGAAAAGAGGTTCTGAAAAGGCTTAAGGAGATTGACCCTGAGGTAAAAGCTGTTATATCAAGTGGATATCAAGACGATCCAGCAATCAGGGAATATGAGAGGCTGGGATTCAAGGGTTTTCTTAACAAACCCTATACACTTGATGAACTCAAAAAGATTTTAGAAAGTCTTAATCTTGTATAAAGTTATACTTTCTATTAACATTTTGATATAATTTTATCATGGCAAGAATAGATGCCTTCTTTAAACTGATGCTTGAAAACAAAGCAAGTGATCTTCACCTTGTTGCAGGAAGTCAGCCAGTTTTAAGAATTCATGGAGAGCTTGTCAGGGTTCAGTATAAGGTTCTTGATAATGAAGAACTAAGAAAACTCCTTTATGAGATAACTCCAGAAGAAAAAATAAAAATTTTTGAAGAAACAGGAGATCTTGATTTCGCACATGAAATTCCGGGAGTTGCCCGTTTCCGTGTTAACTATTTCATGCACAAAGAAGGAATAGGTGCAGCATTCAGGCATATACCAAATGAGATAAAAACAATTGATCAGCTCGGACTTCCTGAGGTTCTGAAAAAGTTTGCAATGTTAAAAAATGGAATAGTCCTTGTTACAGGACCAACAGGTTCAGGAAAATCAACAACCCTTGCAGCAATTATTGATTATGCAAACACAAACAGAAAGGAAAGAATAATAACAATTGAAGATCCGATTGAGTTTGTTCATCCGAATAAGGGATGTGTTATTTCATACAGGGAGGTAGGAAGCCATACAGAATCATTTGCAAAAGCATTGAGAGCTGCCTTAAGGGAGGACCCTGACATTATTCTTGTTGGTGAGATGAGAGATATTGAAACAATTCAACTTGCACTTGAAGCAGCTGCAACAGGGCATCTTGTTTTTAGCACCCTTCATACCTCATCAGCAATAAAAACAGTTGACAGAATTATAGATGTTTTTCCACATGAACAACAGGCGCAGGTAAGAACCTCGCTTAGTGAGTCTCTGAGAGCTGTTGTTGCTCAGACTCTTCTCAGAAGAGCGGATGGTAAGGGTAGAGT
>CAZDXM010000144.1:0-29017 GCA_964509535.1 uncultured Thermodesulfovibrio sp.
GGTGCAGACAGAGCAGACCTTTCCCATGAAGCATCCATTGGTCCTATTTCTGAAGAACAGGTTGAATATCTTATGTCAAGGGGTATGACAAAGGATGAGGCAACAAGCCTCATTACAAGCGGATTTTTAAATCTTGACATACCATTTTTACCTGAAATTATAGACAAACACATAAAAGAAGTAATCCAGATTACATCAAAGGAGTCAATGTAGAATCACTCTTTATCTTTGAATAAATCCGGATAGAGTTTTTTCTTACATTCAGGACAGAGGCTGTGTGAGAATATAGCTTCTGTATGTTGAGAAATATAATTTTCAACTTTTCTGCGATGTTGAGTTTCAAAATGGTGCCCGGATTCGTCAATGTCATCAGCCATTTCCAAAATTTCTTCCTTGGTGAATTTGTTATCCCAGTCCCATACATAGAGCTGATAGACTTCTTCTATAGAGTAACCAAGCATTTCAGCAAATTTTTTATTTGCCTCATACACTTTGCAATTTTGATCAAGAACAACGATTCCGTCTCTTGATTGCTCAATCAGAAGGCGCCACAGGATGATTTCATCATTTGATAAATTTTTTGATATCTCTCTCATAAAAAACACCTAACCCAGTGATTTGAAGTTACTTCTCTTAAGGTAGGAGAGCAGTCTGTGCAGTCTTCCTTTTTATATTTACATCTTGGGTGAAACACGCATCCCCGAGGTAAATTTTTAAGATCAGGGATGTTACCGGGAATGCCTTCAATTTTTTTCCCTTCTGATGGAACACAGTTAAGAAGAGCTTTGGTATATGGATGAAGGGGGTTTTTGAAAATTTCTTCAACAGAACCCATTTCCATAGTTCTTCCTGCATACATAATCATAACTCTGTCTGCATATTCACCAACTATGTTTATATCATGGGTGATTAAAAGCAATGCCTTTCTTTCCTCTCTAACCAGAAGAAAAAGAAGATCCAGTACTTCTTCCTGAATTGTGACATCAAGGGCTGTTGTGGGTTCATCTGCTATGATGAGCTCGGGCTTACATGCTAAAGCCATTGCAATTATCACTCTCTGACGCATTCCACCTGATAGCTGATGAGGGTAGCTATTAATGATATGCTGTATCTTCAATTTTTTAAATAATTCTCTTGTTTTTTCTAAGGCTTCTTTCTTAGACATCTTATAATGATGAATGAACATTTCCATGACCTGATATCCAGCTTTAAGAACAGGGTTTAAAGAGGCAACAGGATCCTGAAAAATAAAGGAAATCTCCCTTCCCCTTATTTTTACAGCTTCCTCATAGGGAAGATTTAGAATATTTTTTTCTTTGAATATTAAATTTCCCTCGCACCTGAAGTAGTCAGGCAAAAGATTGATTATTGAGAGTGCTGTAAGAGTTTTTCCACTTCCGCTTTCTCCAGCTATACAGAATACTTCTCCTTCTTTCAGACAAAAATTAACATCATCTACAAAGGTTGAATTTCTGTATAAAATCTTTAGGTTTTGAACCTGCAGTAACACTTCATTTATTTAAAGCTTCCCTGAGGGCTTTGCTCATTTTAAAACTAATTGCTCTCTGCGATGGAACTTTAATTTGCTCTCCAGTTTTTGGATTTCTTGCAATTCTCTCTTTCCTCTGTTTTATTCTAAAATTAGCAAAGCCTCTTATCTCAATTTTTTCACCTTTGGATAAGGTTTCTTTCATTGAATCAAAAATTATGTCAATGATTGTTTCAATCTGTTTTTTTGTTAAAATGTCTGTTTTCTGAGAAATTCTTTCAATCAGTTCAGACTTTTTCATAACGCCCTCCTTAGTTTTGTGTTTGTGGAAAATATAAATAATACGCTCCCATATAGGGTAGAAATTTTCTTATTAAAGCCCCCGTGTCTCCTTTTAAAATATCAATTAATAAAGGTTTTTTCTTTGTTACTATTTCTGGCTCGCCTTTAATCTTTCCTAACTGAGCAGCTATCTGAATAGCACGATCAAGATCACCAATTTCATCAACAAGCCCAAGCTGTTTTGCTTCAATCCCTGTAAAAGCCCTTCCATCAGCTATTTTTCTGACATCTTTTAGAGGTATTTTCCTTCCTTCTGCAACAGCATTAACAAACTGCTCATGTATGTCTTGTATCAATTTTTGCAGAATTTCTTTTTCATCTGCCTTTAAGGGTTTAAGTGGAGATGTTATATCCTTGTATTTTCCACTTTTTATTACCTCTGCCTTTACTCCAATCTTGTCAAGAAGTTCTTTGATATTAGGTATTTCTATCAATACTCCTATAGAACCTGTAAGTGTCCCTGGATTTGCAACTATTTTTGTAGCCGGGCATGAAATATAGTATCCTCCAGATGCTGCAATAGAGCCCATGGAAACAACAACAGGCTTTGATTTTATAGTTCTTTTTATTTCTTCAAATATTTCCTGCGAAGGAACAACAGCCCCTCCAGGACTTTCAACTCTTAAAACAATTGCTTTTACTGAGGGGTCTTTTCTGTACTGTTTAATCTCATCAATAGTTGATTTTGATTCAACAATAATTCCTTTAACATTGACAATGGCTACTTTGCCTGCAGAAAGTCTGTTTTCCATAATTGTTATGAAAAAACTTAATAAAACAATTATACCAACAATGATAAGAAAGATTTTAAGCTTTTTACTCTTCATCATTTCCTGCCTTTTTCATACTGAGTCCAATTTTTCTTTTATTTGGATCAATCTTTATCACAGAAACTCTTATTTCATCTCCTTCTTTTACATTTTTGCTTTTATCAATTTCAGAATTGTAAACCAGTCCCTCAACAATTCCTTCAATATCCACAAATAAACCATGCTCTGTTTTTTTAATAACTCTGGCATTGTAAGTATTCCCAACCTTGAATCTCTCTGGAATTTCTTTTAGCCATGGATTTTCAGTGAGCTGTTTTATACCAAGTGATAACTTTTCCTGTTCCGGGCTCATGCTCAGAATAACTGCTTCAACCTTCTGCCCCTTTTTAAAAAGATTTGAGGGATGTTCAATCCGCTTTGTCCATGAAATGTCGGAAATGTGAATCAGTCCATCAACTCCCTCTGGTAATCTCACAAAAATCCCAAAATTTGTTATGGTTTTAATTTTTCCTGTTACTTTGTCTCCAACTCTGTATTTTTTAGCAACTACTTCCCATGGTTTGGGTTTTAACTGTCTGAGAGTCAAAGAAATTTTTCTATTCTCTTTATCAATGTCAAGTATTTTTACATTTATAAACTCACCAACTTCTGCATAGTATGCAGGATGCTTTGGATTGAGCCAGTCAAGTTCGCTTATATGCACAAGACCTTCAACTCCTTCTTCCAGTTCAACAAAAATACCGAAATCTTCAATTCTTGTTACTCTTCCCTTCACTTTCATGTCGGGATGATATTTTTTATCAATATTTTCCCAAGGATCAGGCTTTTTCTGTTTGTATCCAAGTGTTATTCTTTCATTTGAAGTATCAACTTTTAATACCACAAACTCATATTCTTTTCCAATACCAAAAAACTGAGATGGGTGTTTAACTCTGCTCCATGAGATATCTGAGATGTGAAGAAAACCATCAAGGCCGCCTAAATCCACAAAAACTCCATAATTTGTTATATTTTTTACAGTTCCCTTTATTCTTATACCTTCTTTAATTTTCTTTGAAAGCTCTTTTTTAAGCCTCTCCCTTTCTTCTTCAAGATAAGATTTTCTTGAAAGAATCAGGGAAGTTTTAATATTTCTCCACTGTCCATAAAGATTTTTTGGAGGTTCAAGTTTTTCTATTTTTACTCTCAGAAGTTTTCCTGTATATTCATCAAGCTTTTTTGGTTTTTTAAGTTCAAGATGCGATGCTGGTATAAAACCCTTTATTCCATAAAAGGATGTGAGCACCCCTCCTTTTGTTTTTCCTGTAACCTCTACCTCAACAGGGATTCCTTTTTCATAAGAGTCTATGAGAATTTCCCATCCCTTTATCTTTTTAGCCCTGTCTCTTGATAGAGATATCACTCCCTGAGTATCATCTATTTTTTCAACAAAAACCTCTATTTCGTCTGATTCTTTAATATTTTTTAATTCTTCCTCTGAAAATTCCTGAAGAGGGATAATTCCTTCAAACTTATATCCAACATCAACAATTACTCCGTCATTTCTTATACCCATTATTTTCCCCTTTAATATTTCTCCCCTCTCTACATGAGAAAGTGAACTCTCATAGAGACTCTCAAGTTCTTGCTTTTCGCTTACCTCACCCTGCATGTTATTCCTCCTAATTTAAAAGCCTTTTAACTCTATCAATCACTTTTTCAATTATCCAGTCAGGTGTTGATGCACCCGCGGTTATCCCAATTTTTTTTACAGGAGTAATCCAGTTCTTTTTTATTTCTTTAGGATCCTCTATATGATATGTTTTCACCCCAATTTTTTTACACAGACTGGCAAGCTGATTGGTGTTGGCACTGTTTTTACCGCCTACAACAATCATGAGATCAACATTTTTTGCCACCTTTTCAGTAGCCTCAAGCCTTCTGGATGTAAAATTGCAAAGTGTATTAAAAATTCTTATTTCCTCAAACTCGTTTAAGGAGTTTATTATTTTTTTCATTATCTCTTTAACTTTCATGAATGGTTGGGTTGTCTGTTGAATTATACCAATTTTTTTATTAAGAATGGGAATATTTTCAGAGTTTATTACAATAGCATTCTGACCAGCATAGCTGTGAATCCCTTTGACTTCTGGATGCTCTTTGTCTCCTATAATTATGACCTGATATCCTTCTGATGATAATTTTTCAGCAATCCTCTGGGCTTTTTTAACAAACGGACATGTAGCATCTATAATTTCATATCCGAGAAGCTTTAATTGGTTGAGTTTTTCTTTTGGAATTCCATGAGCTCTGATTATCAATGTTTTTATATCATTTTTTTCAGAAACATTCTCTATTGGAAAAACACCCATTTCTTTGAGCTTTTCCACAACCTGAGGGTTATGAATTATAGGACCAAGGGTGAAAACGCCACTGTTGTATTTTTTTGCAATGTCAAAGGCTATATCAATTGCTCTTTTTACTCCGAAACAGAATCCCGCCCCCTTCACAATAACTATCTCTTTTTGCATACTGTTTTTGATAATACAAGATATCAGTCAGACTCTGCAACTTTTTTCAAAATTATTGATATAACTTCCTGTATTGAAAGCACTGATGTATCTATATATATTGCATCTTCACTTTTTCTCAGGGGTGCATTTTTTCGGGTGGAGTCTATCTTATCCCTTAGTGTTATCTCTTTCAGAACATCTTCAAAAGATATGGTCTTGTCAAGACTCTGAAGTTGCTCAAATCTTCTTCTGGCTCTTATCTCTGCAGAGGCATCAAGATAAAACTTTTTCCATGCATCAGGAAAAACAACTGTTGTCATATCCCTTCCTTCAGCAACAAGGTCATATTTTTCTGCAAAGTTTCTCTGCAGCGGGAGGAGAAAATCTCTCACAGTTTTCAGTGCAGACAGATGGGAAGTAACAGCACCAACTTCAAGACTTCTAATTAAAGTGGAAATATTCTGTCCTCCGAGATAGACTCTGCCATTTTCATACTCAATTTTTATATTTATAAGCTCTTTTTTTATTTTTTCTGGTGTTAGAGATGAAATATTGTAAGAATTTCCGAATTTTTTAAAAAAATAAAATGCAACCGCCCTGTAAAGAGCGCCTGTATCAAGATATTGAAATCCAAGAATCTTTGCCACCTCTCTGGCAGCTGTGCTTTTACCCGAACCAGATGGACCATCAATTGCTATCACTCTTTTCATCTCTGAAGCCTCTCAAGTAGATTATAAAAATGAGGAAATGATATATCAACACAGTCTGAATCTTTTATCACGGTTTCACCTTCTGCAATAAGCCCTGCTATGCTCAATGCCATTGCTATTCTGTGATCATTGTAAGAGTAAACTTCAGCTGATTTAAGTCCGCACGGTCCTTTTATTTCAACACCGTCTTCAAACTCTTTAACGGGCACTCCCATTTTTCTGAGCTCTGTTGTCATTGCTTTGATTCTGTCTGATTCTTTTGCCCTTAAGTCTTTAGCATCTCTTATTAATGTAGTTCCCTCAGCCTGAGTTGCAACAACACATAAAATTGGAAACTCATCTATAAGTCTTGGGATAATTTCACCTTTTACAGTTGTAGCTTTTAACTCCGTAGCAGTTTTTACTAAAATATCTCCCACCGGCTCACCTGCCTGCTCACGGATATTCAAAATCTCTATGGTTGCTCCCATTGTTTTTAAAACCTCAATAAAGCCTGTTCTTGTCTCATTTAAACAAACATTTTTAATTAATATCTCTGAAGCTGGAACAATACAAGCTCCTCCAATAAAAAAAGCAGCTGAAGAAAAATCATTTGGGATAGCTATATCAAATGAAGACAGTTTATCAGCTGGTGGTATTATTTTCACCGTATTTTCTTTTACAATCAGATCAACACCCATGGTTTTGAGCATTCTTTCTGTATGATCCCTGCTTTTATGGGGTTCTGTAACAGAAGTTTCACCCTCTGCGTAAATTCCTGCAAGCAAAATTGCACTTTTTACTTGAGCAGAAGCTACAGGCATTTTGTAATTTATTCCTTTAAGGTTTCCTCCTTTTATTACAACAGGAGGAAATCTATCCTCTGCTCTTCCGCGAATATCTGCTCCCATAAGCCTTAATGGTTCAATAATGCGCTTCATTGGTCTCTGTCTCAGAGAGTCATCTCCTGTAAGAATGCTTAAAAAGGATTGTCCTGCGAGTATTCCGCTTAAGAGTCTTATTGTTGTTCCCGAGTTTCCACAGTCAATAACATTTTCTGGTTCTGAAAGAGAGTGCAAACCTTTTCCATGAACCATGATTTCAGAATCAGTAACCTTTATTTCTACACCAAGTAATCTCATTGCATTAAGGCTACTGAGGGGGTCTTTTGCCCATAGAAAGTTTTTTATCCTTGATACACCTTTTGCAATGGATGCAAACATTATAGCCCTGTGTGATATTGATTTATCAGGAGGAGGAGTTATTTCTCCTATAAGCTTTTTAGCTTTTTTAACTGCTCTGTCCATCAAACTTTCTACCTTCTCACGGTCTTTTTTCCTTCCTGACCTTAAAAATATCGCTATGAAATATTGTCAATCTCTTCCCTTAACCTTTTTGCTTTCTCTATAAATTTTTTTACTCTTTCTAACTCTTTTTTAGAAAGCATCTGTTTTATCTCTTCAAGCTTTTTTGAAAAAACCTCAAGGCATTGCAGGATATTTTCATTATTCATGGCAAAGATATCAGCCCAGATTTCTGGTGAGCTTTTTGCAATTCTTGTTGAGCTTTTAAATCCCGAACCTGCATATTTTATGAAGTTTTTATCAATCTCAGATACCGTGTTTACAAGGCAGAATGAGACTAAATGGGGAAGATGACTCACAGCAGCATAAATCCTGTCATGTTCATCCGCATTCATAAACTCAACATGAGCACCTATTTTTTCCCAAAGCATGGAAACCTTTTCAACTGCTGATCTGTCCGTATTTTCTGTTGGAGTTATAATAACCCTTGAGCCTTCAAAAAGATCAGATCTTGCGTATTCAAATCCTGTCCTATCTGAACCGGCAATTGGATGTGTTCCAACAAAATGAACTCCCTCAGGTAAGATTTTTTCAAGATTTTTTACAACAGCTTCCTTTACACTGCCGACATCAAAAACTATTATTCCTTTCTGTAAATAATTCACCATTTCTTTTGCTATCTTCTCAAATACTCCTGCTGGAGTTGCAAGAACAATAGCTTCTGCTTTACAGGCATCCTCAATTGATGTTGTAAATCTATCTATTATGCCAGCAGCTAAAGCTTTTTTGAGTCTTTCTTCACTTTTTCCATAACCTATAATCTCGTCTGTTAGAGATTTCTTTTTTAAGGCTAATGCGAGAGAGCCTCCTATTAAACCAACTCCTATGATTGATACAGTGTGGAATCCATCCTCCATCAGTGTTCTCTTCCAATAGCCTTTGCAACCGCCATAATGTTTTTCATCATTTCCGAAAACTGCTCAGGAGTGAGGGACTGCTCTCCATCAGATAGAGCTTCTTCAGGATTTGTATGAACCTCAATTAAAAGTAAATCCGCACCTGCTGCTACTGCAGCAGCGGCCATTGGAGCAACAAGCTCGCGTTTTCCAACTCCATGACTTGGATCAACTGCAACTGGAAGATGGCTTAAAGATTTAAGCAGTGGAACAGCACTAAGGTCAAGGGTATTTCTTGTTGCAGTCTCAAAGGTTCTGATTCCCCTTTCACATAGAATCACTTTTTCATTGCCTCTTGAAAGAATGTATTCAGCAGCCATCAAAAGTTCCTTTATTGTTGCTGACATTCCTCTTTTAAGTAAAACAGGCTTGTCAACTGAGCCAACTTCTACAAGAAGTTTAAAATTCTGCATATTTCTTGTTCCAATCTGGAGAATATCAACATACTCAAGCATTACATCCATATCTCTTGGATCCATGATTTCACTTATTATAGGAAGCCCTGTTTTTTCCTTTGCTTCTTTTAGATATTTAAGTCCCTCAACTCCGAGTCCCTGAAAGGAATAAGGAGATGTACGAGGTTTAAAGGCACCTCCTCTGAGAAATGTTGCACCTGCAGATTTTACTTTTTCAGCAATCTGAAAAAGAGTTGTTCTGTTTTCAACAGCACAAGGTCCTGCAGCAACATGAATTTTTTTGCCTCCAATTATGTGACTGTTAACCTGAATTGTTGTGTCTGTCTTTTTGAAATCCCTGCTTGCCAGTTTGTATGGTTTCAGGATTCTTACAACATCTTCAACCCCTGGAATTGCCCTTATGGCATTTTCTTCATCCTCAGATACTTTTGAGGTATCTCCTATAACTCCGATTATTGTTCTTTCCGTTCCCTTTGAAATCTGTACTTTGAATCCTTTTGCTTCAAGCTTTTTAACAATCTTTTCAATATTTTCCTCAGCTGCATCAGGCTTTAATACGATGATATCCATTATTGTTTCCTCCTATAAAAATTTCTAAAAGCCTCAATAAAGGCTTTATTTTCTTCAGGCAAGCCTACAGTGACTCTTATCTGTCTTGCTCCAACCGGTCTTATTATTATGCCATATCTTAACAGATAATCAAAGACTTCCTTTGATGTGGTGTCATCCGGCAGTAATATGTAAATGAAATTTGCCTGAGTTGGAAGATATTTAATCTGTGGTATTCTGTCGAGCTCCCTGTAAAGATATTTTTTGCCCTCTTCATTAATTTCTACTACTTTTTTCAAGTGTTCTTCGTCACTGAGAGCTGCTATAGCTGCTATCTGGGCTATTGAATTTGTGTTAAAAGGCTCTCTTATTTTATTCATTTCTGTAATGATTTCCTTTTTTGCAACTCCATATCCAATTCTCAGCCCAGCAAGTCCATAAGCTTTTGAAAATGTACGGAGAATTAAAATATCTCTGCCTTCTTTAAAATAATCAAGGCTTTTTGGGTAATCAGGATCCGTAACATATTCATAATAAGCTTCGTCAACAACCACAAGAATTCCTTCTGGAAGAGCTTTCATGAAGCTATCAAACTCTTTGCTATAGTTTATTGTTCCTGTGGGATTGTTTGGGTTGGAGATGAATACAATTTTTGTTTTTTCATTTATCTGCCCAAGCATTTCCTGAAGGTCATGTCTGGATTGTTTAAGTGGAACTTCTCTTGGTATCCCCCCCTGAGATGTAACACTCATTGGATAGACAACAAATGAAGGCGTAGCCATAACAGCTTCATCACCAGGAGCCATGTAGGTTCTAACAGCTATGTCTATAAGTTCATTAGAACCATTTCCTAAAATTATTTCATTGTGAGTGATACTACAGCCTTTTTTTGAAAAAAACTCACACAATGCATTTTTGAGGTAATAACCGCTTCCTTCAGGATATCTTGCTATTTCTACAGGATTTGAGATAAATTTTTTAATTTCTTCAATCACCAGCGGAGAAGGACCTAATGGATTTTCATTGGAGGCGAGCTTAATGCATTCTTTTATTCCGAGTTCTCTCTCAACTTCCTTAACAGGCTTGCCCGGAATATATGGCTGAATTTTCTGAACATAAGAAAGTGCTTTGAGCACAGTGCCCTCCTTTATTCACAGAGTGGATAGGAGCCAAGGTGAACGAGCTCAATGCAGTGTTTCTTAACTTCTTCAAGTGTTTTCTGAACAGTTTCATCCTCAATGTGTCCTGTAAAATCAACAAAGAAAATGTATTCCCATTTTCTTATCTTTGATGGTCTTGATTCTATTTTTGTCAGATTTGTATTTGAATCCTTAAATGGTTTCAAAGCATTGTAAAGAGCACCCGGTCTGTCCTGCAAAGAAAACATTATAGAGGTTTTATCTGAACCTGTTTTGTGCGGAAAGTTTTTGCTGAGAATAAAAAATCTTGTATAGTTGTTTTGGTAATCCTCAATGTGCTTTGCAACAAACTTAAGCCCGTAAAGGGATGCTGCAAATTCGCTTGCAATGGCTGCAGATTCCTCATCAGCAGATGCCTGTCTGGCAGCTTCTGCAGTTGATGTTACATCATGAACAGGAATATCAGGCATATTTCTCATGAGCCACTGCCTGCACTGAGCTCTTGCATGAGGATGTGAGTATATTTTTTTAATTTTCTCCTTTCTGCCTGCAAGGGAAAGAAGGTGATGGGAGACTGGAATTATTATTTCACCTGAAATTTTTACCTTGTAATGCATGAACATATCAAGCGTGTATGTTACAGTGCCTTCATTTGAGTTTTCAATTGGAACAACACCAAATCTGCAAATCCCTTTTTCCACAGCTTCAAAAATGTTTTTAATATTGTCCTGAGGTTCAAATTCTACAAATTTTCCAAAATATTTTATTGCTGCGAGATGTGTAAATGTGCCTTCAGGACCAAGATATGCAACCTTCTGAGACTCCTGTAGTGCAAGGGTTGCTGAGAGAATCTCTCTGAATATAGTTTTTACAGTCTCATCAGAAAATGGACCTGTATTTAGTTTTAAAAGATTGTCAATGATGTTTTTTTCTCTTACAGGATCGTAAAAGGAAAGCTCTTTTGCTTTTTTTATTTCTGATATTTTAATAGCAATTTTTGCCCTTTCATTTAGAAGCATCAGGATTTTCCTGTCAATCCGGTCAACTTTATCTCTCAGATTTTGAAGCTTGTTTTTTTTCATCTTTCTATTCTATCACAGAAGCGGCATAGAAGCAATTACCTATAGTTTTAAACAGAGATTATGATAAAATTTAAAACATGAAACAGAGACAGAGTTTAATGGATAGGGTATTAAACTGGATAGCATCTCATGATGACGAACCTCCCTATTTGCTTGTTGACAGGGAAACTCTTAAACAAAAAGCTCGGTTAATCGGTAAGGGGATTAAAAATTCAAGGGTTTTTTACGCTGTTAAAGCAAATCCTGATATAGAAGTTGTAAGATATTTAAATGAACTTGGCTTAGGATTTGAAATTGCTTCAGAAGGTGAGCTTAAAATTCTCAGTGAATTGAAGATTGAACCAGAAAGAATAATAACAAGCAATCCTGTAAAAACTCTCAGGTTTCTTAAGGAAGCTGTTGAGTACGGAATCCAGTACTATGCCTTTGATTCAGATTCAGAAATTGAAAAACTTTCAAAATATGCACCTGGTAAAAAAGTTTATGTAAGGCTGAGTGTTCCAAATGAAGGAAGTGAATGGCCATTAAGCAAGAAATTCGGAGTGGAGATTGAGGAAGCAGTAAAGTTACTCGTTTATGCATCTCAAAGAGGGCTTGAGCCTGCTGGCATAACATTTCATGTTGGTTCTCAATGCGGTAACATTTATAACTGGCACACAGCAATAGATAAAGCAAGACATGTGAAGGAATTAGCACTTAAAGAAGGAATTGAAATTAAAATGCTTAACATCGGAGGTGGTTATCCAATTGAATATACAAGAAAAGTTCCTCCGATACAGACTATTGAAACAAAGATTAACTCCCTTATTGAGAAATATTTTCCAGATGCTGAGATTTTTATTGAACCAGGAAGAGCTGTTGTTGGAGATGCAGGAGTTTTTGTTTCAAGGATAATCGGTAAGGCTCAGAGGGGTGATGAAAACTGGCTTTACATAGATGTTGGAGTTTTCAATGGATTAATGGAGAGCATAGGTGGTATAAAATATCAGTATGTTGTTGGAAGCAAGGCTTCTCAGAAAGAATGGATAATTGCTGGACCAAGCTGTGATAGTTTTGATGTAATAGAGAGAGGAGTCATTTTACCAGAGCCTGATGTTGGTAATCTTATTCTTATTCTTTGTGCAGGAGCCTATACAGTATCATATGCTTCAGAGTTTAATGGATTTTCTATACCAAAAACATTTTTAATTTAGGAGGAAAATCATGATTAAGTTTTTTGAAAAAGACCCTTATGCACCAATTCAGTATGTATATGATGTAGAAAAGGTGCTTTATAAAGGGAAAAGCAAATTTCAAGAGATAATGGTCTTTGAAAATCCTTATTTCGGCAGAATTCTCGTTCTTGATAACGTTGTTCAGCTAACTGAAAAGGATGAGTTCATATATCATGAAATGCTGACCCATGTTGTGATGCATGCCCATCCAGAGCCAAAAACAGTTGCTGTTATTGGAGGTGGTGACGGAGGAGCAGTTAGGGAAGTGCTAAAGCATGCATGTGTTAAAAAGCTTTATTTTGTTGAGATAGATGAGGAAGTCATAAATGTTTCAAAGAAGTTTTTCCCTTCAGTATCCTCAGCCATAGATGATCCTAAAGTTGAGATAAAATGCATGGACGGAGCAGAATTTGTTAAAGAAATTGAAAATGCCCTTGATGTCATAATTGTTGATTCCACAGATATCATAGGTTTTGCCAGAAGCCTTTTCACTGTTGAGTTTTTTAAATCAGTCAGAAATGCTCTTACTGAAAATGGAATGTTTGTAACTCTTTCTGAGTCATTGATCTTCCACAAAGAACTTGTTTATGAGGTTCAGAATTCAATGAAGCTTATTTTTCCTGTTGTTGACCTTTACACTGCTTCCATAGCAACGTATGCTGGCAACTGGTGGAGTTTTTCTGTTGGTTCAAAATCTCTTGATCCTCGTGAGATGAGAAGGCCACTTAATGTAAAAACCAGAATTTACACTGCAAAGCTTCATAAAACATGTTTTTTACCTGAAGATATCTATAAAAAACTTTTACAGAAGGAGCTTGAATGGTGATTTGACTTTTTTAGAATTATCATGGTAATTTTAATATTAGCACTTAAATAAAAGGAGTGCTAAAATGAGAGGGGCCATACTTGATGATAGAAGCAAAAAGGTTCTTTATTCAGTTGTGGAAAGTTATATAGAAAAACCTGATCCTGTGGGTTCTCGCTACATAATGAAAAAATACGGATTTGATGTCTGCTCAGCGACGATCAGAAACATAATGGCTGATCTTGAAGATAGCGGTTTTCTTTTCCAGCCACATGCCTCAGCAGGCAGGATACCTACAGATAAAGCTTACAGATTTTATGTTGATTACATTTTTGAAAAGGGATTAATTTCTCCATCTGTTGAAATTAAAAGATTTATAGAAAATCTTACAAAAAAACTCAGAAAACTCAGAAACAACATGAATTCCCTTTTTCTTGAAACAACTCAGAGTCTTGCTCAGGCTACTAAATATCTTGGAGTTACTCTTCTACCAGCTGTTGAAAAGACATCTCTTCACAGGCTTGAATTTATTAAATTTAAAGAAAACCTTGTAATAGCGGTGGTTGCCACAGATAAAGGTATTGTCAAAAATAAAATTATTAAAACACATCATGATATATCACAACATGAACTTGACAAACTTGCTGATTTTGTTAACTGCAGATATTATGGAATGACAATTGATGAAATTCGTGAATCTCTATTAAGGTACATTAAAAAGGAAAAGATTTTCTGGGATACCCTCATAAACAAACTATTAAAAGTATGTCAGGAAGCACTTTATTTTGCAAGGGAAGATGTTTATGTATCTGGTTTCTATCAAATAATGCATTTGCCTGATTTTTCAGATATTGAAAAATTAAAAGAGATTGCCAGAACGATTCAGGACAAACATCTTCTGCTTAAGCTCCTTGAAAGCATAAAAGAAGATGAAGAAATTAAAATAATAATTGGAGAAGAAAATCCTCTTGATGAGTTTAAGAATCTGAGCATAGTTGCATCACCTTATAGGGAAAAAAACAGAGCTGTTGGTATGATAGCTCTTGTTGGTCCAAAAAGAATGAACTATCAGAGAGCAATAGTTTTTGTAAAGGCATTTGCTAACTCTCTGACCGATACCTTATCTGATTAGATGGAGGATGGTTATGGAAGAACTGAAAAATGAAAAAAAGGTTGAAAAAGCTGAAGAGACGAAGGCTGTTGAGGAAAAGCATGAGGATTTAATAGAAAGCCTTCAGAGGGAATTAGCCCAGCAAAAAGAAAAATATCTGAGACTTTATGCTGAGTTTGAAAACTATAAAAAGATTTCAAATAAAGAAAAGGAGGAAATCATAAATCATGCTAATGAAAAATTGATAGCAGAGCTTCTTCCTGTGATAGATAACTTTGAGCTTGCAATAAAGCATGCAAGTAATGAAAATGAGGGATGGCTTGACAGTCTTAAAACAGGTCTTGACAATACATTAAAGGAGTTTTTGAGAGTTCTTGAAAAATTCGGGCTCAAACAGATTGAAACAGTTGGGAAACCTTTCAATCCCGAATTTCATCATGCTGTTGCAACAACTGAAACTTCTGAAATGGAGGAAAATATGGTGGTGGAGGAACTCAGGAAAGGTTATCTTTACAGGGATAAGATACTCAGAGCATCTCTTGTTACTGTTTCTAAAAAACCAAAACCCTCTTCTGAGGGAGAAATTTCTGAAAAGGAGGATTAAATTATGGGAAAGGCAATAGGAATAGACCTTGGAACAACAAACTCTGTTGTTGCAGCTGTTATAGGCGGAGAACCAGTTGTTATACCGAATCAGGAGGGACAGAGAACCACTCCTTCTGTTGTTGCATTTACCGAGAAAGGAGAAAGACTTGTAGGACAGGTTGCTAAAAGACAGGCTATAACAAATCCTGAAAATACAATTTTTTCAATAAAAAGATTGATGGGAAGGAGATATAACTCACCAGAGGTTCAGGAGGCACGCAAAAGGCTTCCATATAAAATTGTTGAAGCTCCAAATGGAGATGCCCATGTAGAGATAATGGGTAAAAAATATTCTCCGCCAGAGATCTCTGCAATGATACTTCAAAAACTGAAACAGGCTGCAGAGGATTATCTTGGAGAACCAGTTACAGAAGCTGTAATAACTGTTCCTGCATATTTTGATGACAGTCAACGTCAGGCAACAAAGGATGCGGGTCGTATTGCAGGACTCAATGTCCTGAGAATCATAAATGAGCCAACTGCTGCAGCACTTGCTTACGGGCTTGAAAAAAAGAAGGAAGAAAAAATAGCTGTTTATGATCTTGGAGGTGGAACATTTGATATATCAATACTTGAGATTGGTGAGGGAGTTATAGAAGTAAGATCAACAAATGGAGATACCTATCTTGGTGGTGATGACTTTGATGCAAGAATTATTGACTGGATTGTTGAAGAGTTTAAAAAACAGGAGGGAATTGACTTAAGAAAAGACAGGATGGCTCTTCAGAGACTGAAGGAGGCAGCTGAAAGAGCAAAAATTGAGCTTAGCTCAGCAATGGAAACAGAAATAAATCTCCCATTTATCACAGCAGATGCTTCAGGACCTAAGCATCTTCTTATGAAGCTGAGTCGTGCTAAATTTGAGCAACTCGTTGATGATCTTATTCAGAAAAGTCTTGAACCATGCAGAATTGCACTTTCTGATGCAGGTTTATCTCCAGCTCAGATAGATGAGGTAATTCTTGTGGGAGGGCAGACAAGAACTCCAAAGGTTCAGAAGCTTGTTCAGGATTTCTTCGGAAAAGAGCCTCACAAGGGAGTGAATCCAGATGAGGTGGTTGCAGTTGGAGCAGCAATTCAGGCAGCAATTCTCAAGGGAGAGGTTAAGGAGGTGCTACTTCTTGATGTCACACCTCTTTCCCTCGGCATAGAAACCCTTGGTGGAGTTTTTACAAAAATAATTGAGCGTAATACAACAATACCAACTAAAAAATCCCAGATATTCACAACTGCCGCAGATAACCAGACAGCTGTGACAATAAAGGTTTATCAGGGTGAAAGAGAGATGGCTGCGGATAACAAGCTTCTTGGAGTGTTTGAGCTTGTTGGAATCCCTCCAGCTCCACGGGGAATTCCTCAGATAGAGGTTACATTTGACATAGATGCAAATGGAATTCTTCATGTATCAGCAAAGGATCTTGCAACAGGAAAAGAGCAGTCAATAAGAATTACAGCCTCAAGTGGACTTACTGAAGAAGAGATAAAGAAAATGATAAGAGAAGCTGAAATGCACGCAGAGGAAGACAGGCGTAAAAAACAGCTTGCTGAAGCAAGAAATGAAGCAGACAACATGATATACACTGTTGAGAAAACTCTGAGAGATATGGGAGATAGAATTTCTGAAGATGAAAAAAGAAGAATTCAGGAAGCAATTGACAGGTGCAGAAGGGTAAAAGATACAAGTAATGACATTAACGAGATAAAGGCTGCCACAGAAGAACTTGCCAGAGCTTCACATAAAATATCAGAAGAGCTATACAGAAGAGCTGGTGCTCAGACAGGCTCACAGGCGTCTTCAGAAGCAAAAAAAGAGGAAGATGTAATAGAGGCAGAAGTAGAGGATAAAGATAATAAATGAAGGATTACTACAGTATTTTGGGGGTAAGCCGGAATGCCTCACAGGAGGAAATAAAGAGAGCATTCCGGCGACTTGCAAGACAGTATCATCCAGATTTAAACCCAGGCAATAAAGAAGCAGAAGAAAAATTTAAAGAGATAAACGAGGCATACTCATGCCTGAGTGATCCTGTCAGAAGGGCAAACTATGACAGATATGGAACAGTAGAAGCTCCAACAGGCAATGGATTTGGCTTTGAAACGTACACAACATTTACAGATATTTTTGAGGATATCTTTGAAGGTTTTTTCGGAAGTTTTGGTTTCAGGAAGACCAAACCAGTAAAAGGTGCTGACTTAAGATATGACCTCACAATCACCCTTAAGGAGGCTGCATTTGGAGTTGAAAAAACAATTAAAATTCCACGCTGGCAGGAATGCAGTAGATGTAAAGGTTCTGGAATAAAGCCAGGAAGTGAACCAATAATATGTTCCTCCTGCGGAGGCACTGGTTATGTAAAATACAGTCAGGGATTTTTTTCTGTATCAAAAACATGCTCAAAATGTGGAGGTAAGGGAAGAATTATCAGGGATCCATGCAGTGATTGTTCAGGAACAGGTAAAATTAGAGTTGAACATGAACTCACCATAAAAATACCTCCAGGAGTTGACACAGGAAGCAAGCTAAAAGTAAGTGGAGAGGGAGAGATGGGAGAGTTTGGTGGAGCAAGGGGAGACCTTTATATCTTTATTAATGTCAAGGAGCATGAGTTTTTCAAAAGAGAGGGAATAAATCTTTACTGCTCTGTTCCTATTTCCTTTGTTAAAGCAGTTTTTGGTGGTCAGATAGAAGTTCCAACTCTTGATGGTAAGGAAACAATAGAAATACCCCCAGGCACTCCTTCAGGAAAAGTTTTCAAGCTTAAAGGTAAAGGTCTTCCAAGAGTTGGTGGCACTCACAGAGGAGACCAGATTGTTAATGTTTATATAGATGTGCCGAAAAAACTTACTGAGCGTCAGAGAGAGATTCTTGAGGAATTTGCAAGGGTTTCAGGAGAGGAAATAAAAAAAACTTCAAGAGGTTTTAAAGATAAGTTGAAAGACATCTTTTCAATGTAGGAGGTATTGGTGAGAAACAGAGGGCTGATTTTTTCATTATTTTTAACCCTTACCTTTTTATTCATTATTTTTGCATGTTCTCAGAGGCAGCAAAAAACTGAGGACAATATCAAAATATATACGACCGTATATGCTTTTGAGCAATTCAGCAGATGGATAATTCCAGATGCTCAAATAAATGTTTTAATCCCTGAAGGCGCTGATCCACATCATTTTGAGCCTTCTGTTAAGGATATACAAAAACTTTATACTGCAACCATGATAATTTATATAGGAGATACTGATATTGACCGCTGGATAGACAGGATAAAAAAGGAGCTTGCAGAGAAGGGAGTAAAGGTGGTTCGCATACAGGATTATATTCCTCTGAGAAAATACTCTGCATCTAATGAGTTTGATCCACATTTATGGCTTGATCCTGTTTTTGCTGCTGAAATAATAAAAATTATTAAAAATACTGTTCAGGAAATTGCACCTGAAAAAAAAGATATATATGAAAAAAATTTTTTGGATTATGAATTAAAACTCAGGGATCTTGACAGGGCATACAGACTCGGGCTTTCAGCATGCTCAAAAAGAAATGTTATCACAACGCATGAGTTTTTAAACTACACTGGAGCAAGATATGGATTTAATTCTTATTTTATTGTTCATGAGCCTGCTGAGGAACCCTCAGTAATGAGAATTAAAAAACTTAAAGACCTTATCAGGAAAAACTCAATCCAGTATATTGTCTCTGAACAGGAAGGACAAAATATTGCTATGACTCTTTCAGAGGAGACAGGAGCAAAAATTCTTCCATTCAACACATTTCACACAAAATCACAAAAAGACTATCTGAAAGAGATGCAGGGAAACCTGAAAACACTCAGAGAGGCATTAGATTGTAAATAAAATGGAATCGAATATATTGAAATTTTTACCAGTTAAAATAAAACCCGTGATCACGCTGACTGATGTCAGTTATTCTGTTAATGGTGTAATGATTCTTGAGGATGTAACTCTTCAGATAAATGAAAGATGCTATCTCGGGGTTGTGGGACCCAATGGAGCAGGTAAAACCACTCTTCTTAGATTAATTCTTGGCATAATAAAGCCTGATAAAGGAGAGGTTCTAATTTACGGGCAGAAGCCTGAGGAATATCTCAAATCAGAACCTGTTGGATATCTGCCGCAGAGGATATCACAGGTAATTTATGAATTTCCAATTACTGTGGAAGAACTTGTTAAAAGTGGTTTTGAAACAATAGAAAGGGACAGTTTACAGTGGGCGCTTGATGTTTTCAGAATTTCAAAATTAAGAAGAAAGCCTTTAAGGGAGCTTTCAGGAGGTGAGCGTCAGAAGGCATTTCTTGCACGGGCAATTGTTTCAAAACCTAGAATTCTTCTACTTGATGAACCCACCACAGGTATAGATCCTGCTTCAAGGGATGAACTCCTTCAGATACTGGAAAATCTTAACAGAGATTTTGGAATCACAATTCTGGTGGTTACCCATGATATAGGAACATTTGCCCACGAAGCTAAGTGTCTTCTGTGTTTGAACAGAAGGGTTGTTTGTCTTGGAGAGCCTCAAAAAATTCTAAAGGAAGAGTACATGAGAATGTTATATCCTGAACATATTGTTTTTCCTCACAGAGATGATTGAAATCTTTGAATTAAACATAATAAAAAGAGCATTTATAATTGTAAGTGTGATAGCTCCATTAGCACCGCTGTTCGGAGTTTTTTTGTTAATTCGCAGATATGCCTTTTTAGCTGATACAATTGCTCATGTAGGTTTTCTTGCAATAGCCCTGAGTCTTTTTCTCGGTATTAACTCACTCGGCGTACTTATAGTATTAAGTATCGCTGTTTCTGTCTCTGTTGAGCAGTTACGTTCAAAGGGAAGGTTTCCTGCTGAAGGGTCTCTTTCCTTTTTCCTTTATGCAGGAGTTGCCATTTCAGTTCTTTTTATAACCTTTTCACATAAAACAGGTTCAATAATGAATATTCTTTTTGGAAGTCTTTCAACTGTAACAAGACAGGATGTATATCTCATCCTTGCAGGAGCTTTGCTCTGCACAGCTTTTCTTCTCAGATACCATAAAAATCTGCTGAATCTATGCATTGATGAGGAAATTGCTCATGCGTCTGGAATAAACACATCAAAAGTTAAAATTCTATTTGCTGTTACTGTTGCTCTTTCAATTTCAATATCAATCAAAACAATGGGAGCACTTTTAATCGGCTCTTTGATGATAATACCACCTCTCACTGCAATGCAGATATGCAGGAGTCTCAGAAGCACGGCAGTGACATCAATTATTTTTTCACTTTTTTCAGCCTATTCAGGAATTTTTCTTTCATTCTACTCAGGAATTCCCCTTGGTGCATCTATATCATCAATCCTAATCGCACTTTTTTTAATTTCATTCATTATTCGCCTTTTCTGAGTCTCACTCTCTTATTGAATAGTAGAGTTTAATGGACACAGCTCCAAATATTAATGGTGTTATCCATGGCGCTATAAATGGGGGTAAAATCCTTGAATAACCCATAAACATAAAAAAGGAATATAAAAGCCAGTAAATTATTGTTATTAAAAGCCCTATACCAGCAGTTATTATGCCACCTCCTCCTGTACTTTTTGTTTTAAAAAATAGAAAACTGAACTTTTCGTAAGCTCCTAATGGTAGGGATATCCCAAGCACTATCATAAAAAATGTCACAAAATTATAAGAAAGTCTTCCACCTATGTCTGTATCAATTTTTGGATTACTGAGTCCAACCCTTTTTAGTTCCTTTTTTTTCTGCATAAGCTCTGCTATTCCAAGCTCCTCAATTTTTTTAATGTCTTTGAATACAGTGAGTGATATTTTCAGATTGATGGGCTGGGTTAATTCCTGAGCCTTATCAACACTTCCTGAAACAAAATCATAAATAACAACATTTTTAAGAATCCATTCTTTATCTTTTATCTCAACTTCCTCACAGTCCAGCCTTTTAAGGAGCATTTCGTTTTTTATAATAAATATTTTTACATCACTGCCTGTTTTTTCTCCCTGTGAAAATCTACCAAATTTAACAACAATTCCATCCCTGGTTCTCAGATACAGTTCCTTCTGAACCGAGCTTTTTCCTTTTTCAGTCAGTTCCTCAATCATTGTATTTATTTTTTTAGTGAACTCGGGCTGGATAAACTCTCCAAAAATAAAGCCAGAGGTTGAGATTAAAATACCAAGAAAAATAAAAGGTTTCAGGATTTCACGGAGCCTTCCACCGGATACAGAAAGTATGAGAAACTCCCTGTTTCTGACACCTATTGAAAAAATAAAAAGAGAGCATATAAGTGTAACAAATGGTATCAAATAAAAGATGTAACGGGGAATGCTGTAAATGGTATACTGAATAAAAAATACTGCTGAGGGCTTATATTGCATGAAATCATCTATCTTTTCAACAACTGCGACAATTGCAAGAAGAAAGGACATTGAAAAAAGAAGAATCAGGAAAGTTTTTAAAAAATCCATGATATAGCTTTTGCATACAATATTTATTTTCATTCTACCTTCTTATACCTGAATATAAAAACACTGCGAGTATTCCCATTATAATTACAGGCATAAAAGAGCCAGCTTCTGAAGACACTCTCTCAGCTTTAGCAAGATTTGCTCCATATATCATAACAATGTAATAGATGGCAAAAATACCAAGTCCCACTGTTATGCCACCGAGTCTGCCGCTTCTGCCAACAAGAAGGCATAAAGATGGGGAAAGAAAAACACTTATCATGCATAAAACAGGCAGGGAGATTCTTCTGTAAAGCTCCAGTTTGTAATCAACAACCTTCTGTTTTTCTTTTTTTATTCCAGTTATAAGCTCAAATAGAGACATCTCACCTATTTTCTTTGCAATTTGCTCTATATTTGGATAAAGCTTGAATATATACTCTTTAAACCTTAACTCATTTAAGGATGCTTCTTTGTTAAAATACACTCTACCATCAATAAGGCTGAGACTTATATTTTCTTTTTCTTTCTTTATTCTCCCCTGCTTTGCTATAACAATTTTTGTATCATCTTTTCTTTCATCAAAGATTATAACTTCTTTAAGGCTGAGGCTATCAGGTTTCTCCTTAACAAAGATTGTGACACCTTTAAACCCCTGATTGAATACTCCTTCTTCAATCCCAAGAGGCGCTCTTTCTGCAAGAACTGTTAAAATTTTTTCTCTTACAAGACTTACACCTGCTGGTGCAAGATAAAAACTCATTAGAACATTAATAGAAAATGCTATCAATCCAATATAAATAGCAGGCTTAAATGTGCTCTTGTACGGCATTCCACTCACCATGAATATAGTCATTTCATTATCTGTCTGGGTTCTTCCATATGTGAGTAAAACACCCATTAGAAGAGCCATAGGAATTGTAAATATGAGTAGCTGAGGCTGTAAAAGAATCATGAAAAGAGCAAGATTTGGCAGATCTATTCCAACAGAAGCAAATATTTTACTGAGTTTTAGAAGTTTTTCAATAATTAAAACAGCATTTAAAAAAACAATTGAAAGAACAATATTCTGAAGTAGCTCCCGAGTCAAAGCCTTGTAAATAACCTTCATTAAAAGATGCCCTTTTTAAGAATATCATGAATATGAATCAATCCCCTTAGTGTGCCGTCACCTGCAGGGACAACAAGGCTTGTTATTGAGTATTTTCGCATTACTGAAAGAGCGACTGCGGCAAGCTCATCTTCATTTATAGTTTTTGGATTTTTGGTCATGACCTCGGATGCTTTTAACTCAAAAAGTTCTTTCCCCCATCTCTGAACACCCCTGCGCACATCACCATCAGTAATGATTCCCCTGATTTTTTTATTTTCATCAACAATGACGACAACTCCGAGTCTTTTTGACGAAATCTCAAGGATTACATCAAGCATCAGAGTATCAGGATATGCAATGGGAAGCTCCTCTCCAACATGCATGAGATCTTTAACTTTTGTGAGCATTCTTCTTCCAAGAGAACCACCAGGATGAAATACAGCAAAATCCTCTTTTTTAAATCCATTGCGCATTATTAAAGCAACTGCAATTGCATCTCCCATTGCCAAAGTTACAGTCGTTGATGCTGTTGGAATAAAACCAAAGGGACAAGCCTCTTCTTTAACTGACACGTCTAAAACTACATCTGCTTGTTTGGCAAGGGTTGATTGAGGATTTCCTGTAAGGGCAATAATCTTTACATTGAAATATTTTAGATAGGGTATAAGTCTTAAAATCTCCTCTGTTTCACCACTGTTACTTATTGCGATAACTACATCATCTTCAGTGACCATACCAAGATCTCCATGACTTGCCTCAGCTGGATGCATGAAAAAAGATGGAGTACCAGTGGAAGCTAAAGTTGCTGCTATTTTTCTTCCTACAAGCCCTGATTTACCAATGCCTGTAATAACTACTCTTCCCTTTGAATTATGAATGATTTCAACAGCTTTTATAAAATTTTCATTAATTCTATCTTTAAGTTCCTGAATGGATAGGGCTTCAATTGTAAGAACTTTTTTGGCGACATCAATAAGATTTTCCATAAGTTTTATTTTAAGGCAGTGTTAAAATTTATTTCAAACAATATCTACTTTTTATCCAAAATCAAAAATAAATCTCCCTCTATAACATTATCTAAAATTTGAAAATCCTGTGTAAGAGTTTTGGCAAAGCTTTTCAGTTCTTCTGCAGAAAAATAAGTAACACCAATATCTCGAAACTTTGTTTTATTATTAAGACAAGTAAAAATGAGTCTTTCTTTGGTGTTTTCAAAAAGAATTTTTAAGCATCTTTGCATAAGATTTTTTACATTAGAAAGACTGAGATTAAAAACTCCAATTATTACAGTGTACTCAAAAACTTCATTTAATGGTTCGGTTTCAATATCCTTTATATAAAAATTGGTTTCAGGATAATTTTTCTGTGCAAGCTTTATCAATGAAGGATTTATATCTATTCCTGTATAGTTTACATTCCACCCTTTTTCTTTTAAAAATCCGTAAAAATCACCTTTACCGCAACCAAAATCAAGAATTTTTTTTCCCTCAGGATTTATAAACTTATAAACTGCTTCGTAACGAAGCAACTGTCCTGTTTTTGTCCATCCAACTGCTTCAGGAGAATCCTTAAAATGTAGAAGTCTTTTTGTGAAGAAATCAATTACATACTCCTTTTCAAGCTCATCCATTTGAATATGTTATACTAAAAAATGCAGATAATTCCAGCAATTGACCTTAAAGAGGGCAAATGTGTAAGACTTCGTCAGGGTAAATTTGATGAGGTTACCGTTTATTATGACAATCCTCAAGAAGCTGCAATAAGGTGGCAAAAGGAAGGAGCAAAGGTGCTTCATGTTGTAGACCTTGATGGAGCAAAAAAAGGTAGTATAAGTAACCTATCATCAATAAAAAAAATCAGAGAAGTTTTTCATGGTGAAATAGAAGTTGGTGGTGGAATAAGAAAAAAAGAAGACATAGAACTGCTTTTAAATTCAGGAATTGACAGGGTAATTCTTGGAACAATTGCAGTGGAGAACCCTGATTTTGTTAAAGAGGTTTGTAAGCTCTTCCCTCAAAGAATAATTGCAGGTATTGATGCCCGTTATGGTTATGTAGCAGTAAAAGGATGGACAGAGATTACAAAAATTAAGGCAACTGAACTTGCTCAGAGAATGCAGGAGCATGGAGTATGGGGAATTATTTATACTGACATTTCCAGAGACGGAATGCTTACAGGACCAAATATTGAGGCAACAAAAGCACTTGTTGAGTCTCTAACTATTCCTGTCATTGCCTCAGGCGGAGTTTCATCAATTGAAGATATAAAAAGGCTTGCGGAGATAGAAAATCTATGGGGTGTTATAACAGGTAAGGCAATTTATTCAGGAGCAATAAACTTAAAAGAAGCAATTGAGTTGATAAAGGCAATTAAGTGAAGAATTTTTACAATCTATAAAAACATTTTCCAAAAAATTCTGGAGTAAGCTATGTTGACAAAACGCATAATACCCTGTCTCGATGTTAAAGATGGAAGGGTTGTAAAGGGGGTAAATTTCCTGAATCTTAGAGATGCGGGAGACCCTGTTGAGAATGCCCTTTATTATGATGAGGAAGAGGCTGATGAGCTTGTTTTTCTTGATGTCACTGCATCCCATGAAAAAAGAAAAATAATAATTGATGTTGTTGAAAGAACTGCATCCGTTGTATTTATGCCCCTTACCGTAGGTGGTGGTATAAAAAGCCTTGATGATATAAGAGACCTTTTAAATGCAGGAGCAGATAAAGTTTCAATAAATACAACAGCTGTTCGTGACCCCTATTTTATTCAAAAAGCATCAAACCGTTTTGGTTCACAATGTATCGTAATTGCAATAGATGCAAAAAGAGTTGATAAAACCTTTAATGCCAGATCCTATCCACCTGAAAACTGGTTTGATGACACTGAAATGAAGGCTGTTCTTTATAATGAAAACTCAAGATTTGTTTTATCAACACATGGAGGAAGGCTCATGAGACCGATAGATGCAATAGCTTGGGCTAAAAAGATGGAAGAATTCGGTGCTGGAGAGATTTTGCTTACAAGCATGGACAGAGACGGAACAAAGGAAGGTTATGACATAGAACTTACAAGAGCTATTTCAGAAGCTGTATCAATTCCAGTTATAGCCTCTGGGGGTGCAGGAACACTGGAACATCTTTATGAAGCCTTTGCCTATGCAAAGGCAGATGCAGCTCTGGCAGCGTCCATATTTCATTTCAGAGAATATTCAATAAGGGAAGCAAAGGAATTCTTAAGACAGAAGGGAATTCCTGTAAGAATCTGATATTTCTATTAAAAAATTCTTGATTTTTTTAAAAATTTTTTATAAAATTTTTCATGTTTTTTCAGGTGAGGCAGATTGTTCCTAATATCCTGATAATACTGATTTTCATATTTTATTCAGTTTCAGTCAATGCGGAGGATCTTCTTCAAAAAGGCATTGAGCAGTACAGAGCAGAAAATTTTGAGGAAGCACTGGAGATTTTTAAGGAAGCTCATAAAAGACAACCTTCAACACTTTTAAGTTTTTATCTTGGACTTACATACAAACAGACAGGACAGTTCAGAAAAGCAGAACAATACTTAAAAGAAGCTTTAAAAGGCATACCAAAAATAAATGATGCCTATCCAGAAGTTGTTGAAGTTCTTTACTTTCTTAATCAACTGAATGAAGCAATGTTCTGGATAAAGGAGGCAGAAGCACAGTTCATAATGCCATCAAAAATATCATTTCTTAAGGGATTGGTTCTTTCAAAAATGGCAAGATATGATGAAGCAAGAAAATCCTTTGAAAAAGCAAAATCTCTTGATCCTGCACTTACACAGGCAGCGGATTTACAGATAGCACTTACCTATACAGCAGAGAAAAGACCAAAAGAAGCAATGAAGACCCTTGAAAGTCTTATTAAGATTGAGCCAAAAACAGATATTGCAGAGTTTGCCTCTGATTATCTTTCAGCACTTAAGACAGCATTTAAAGAGTGGAGCATCACATTAAGCATGGCTTACCAGTATGATGATAATGTGGTATCAAAGCCAACAGGGACAATAGGAGTTTCAGCAGTTGATGATATTTCAGGGAAAAGAGACTCTGACATCCTTACAACACTTAAGTTAAGTTATAGACCAATTCAATCTAAAAGATTATTTTTCACAGGAGACCTTAGTATCTCAACAAAAAACTACTTTCACTCATACAAATATGATACAGTCTTAAGCAGTATTACACTTACTCCTGGATATACTATTAAAAATGGATTTATAACACTGCCTCTGAGTTACTCTCACATGTGGCTTAATGAGAGAGAATACATGAGGCTTTTATCAATAAATCCAACACTTACAGTTGAGATAACTCAAGGACATATTGGACAGTTTTCAGCAGGATACTCTAAGAGAGACATGCTTAAGTACTTTACAGGATTTGACCCTGATGAAGACAGAGACAGTAACTCCTATATTATTGGAGCTGGATATTTTTATCCTTTTAAAGAAAAGGGAGTTTTATATGCAAGATATGAATACACAGTTGATGATACAGAAGGAAAAAACTGGGACAGTCAATCCCACAGAATTTCTCTCGGAGCCATATATCCTTTCACTGAGAAATTAAGCTTTCAGATAGCAGGAGAGCACACATGGCAGAATTACAAAAACATACACACACTAAGTGGCACAGGAGTAAAGGGATATCCTGACACACCTTCAAAGAGAAAAGACAGGCTTTATTCAGTTACAGCAGGATTTATCTATGATATAACAAAAACACTGAAAGCAAATCTTAGCTACTATCATTTAAGAGCTGACTCAAACTTTCCGATTTATGATTATAAGAGGAACATTTACACAGTTGAATTAAGTTTTAGTTTTTAGGGAGGTTTAAGATGGCAGTAAAATACAAATTTAGTTTGCTTCTAATAATTTTTATTATATTCAACTCCTGCTTTGCCTTTGCTGAGGAGGTTGGGAAAATCACAGCACTTCAGGGGTATGTTGATATATTAAGGGCTGGTAAGCCTCCAGCAGTCTCTGCAAAGATAAATGAGCCAGTTTATTTAAAAGACATAATAAGAACAAAGACAGATTCAAAAGCAGAAATTATCTTTAAGGATGGAACAGTAGTAAGGATTGCCCCCCGTAGCAGAGTTGACATAAGTGAGTATTTCAGTGATGCTGAAAGTTTCAGGGTAACGCTTGATGTTCCAAGAGGAAAGGCAGGAGCTTTTGTTTCAAAGGAAAGTGTTGAAAAGATAAAGGTTTCACCAAAGGCTAACAGATTTGAGATTAAAACACCCATAGCAGTTGCAGGAGTAAGAGGAACAAACTACATAGTTGCCCATTATCCTACATACTCAACAGTAACAGTTATTACAGGAAAGGTTTACTGCTATAATCCTCAGTTTCCAGAAAAAGTTGTGGAGGTGACTGCTGGACAGATGACAGTAATAAGAGAACAGGCACCACCTACACCTCCACAAAAACTTACACCAAAAGAGATAGAGAGGGAACAGAGGGAGGTTGTTGCTGGCAAAGAAGTAACACCAAAAGCAGAAGCACCATTAAAGGAAACTGTAACAATCATTCCTGAAAAACCACCTGCAGAGCCTCCAAAAGAGACAATTACTCCACCTATCATTGAAACAATACCGCCAATAACAGAGACTACAAAAACCACTACAGAGACTACACCACCTTTAACAATGAATGTAACTCTTCAGAGCATTGAACCAATTCCTTATGAGAGTGCATCAGATCCAAATTTAAAATTAAATTATAAAGTAGAAGCAAACAGAAATATAACGGTTAATTACAGAATTAAGGAAGGAGGGAGTTATGGTGACTGGATAACTGTAAATACAGATAGTCAGAATCCTGTTTATGTTTCTATTCCTTTGATGGCATGGGGTTATTCAAGTTATGAGATTGAGATAAAGGCAACAGATATTTACGGAAATACAAAAGAATGGACTTCCTCAACGATTTATCCAAACTCACGCACTTTCTCAGGAAATATTGTAACCGATACTCAACAAAATAGTTCAATCAGTGGTTCTGTTGCGGGAGCACTATCAATTAATAAAGGAGTGGCTAAACTCACTGTTGATAATCCTGTTTCTTTTTCTTCCACATTTGAAGCAGGAGGAGGTGATATTGATAGTGGGTACTGGGTATTTAAAGGCTCAGGCTACTCTGAGAATAAATTTACTTCTTCCTTTTTTAGACTTCTTACACCACAATATTTATTTACTGGAAGCGGAACCTCTTTAGCTACAATCCTTGATGAAGGCTTAAACTCATTAACTACAAATCCATTCATTGAATTAAAGGAGTTTAATTTTTCAACAAAATTTGAAGGGATGTTTCATTATTATGATGAAAGTAAAGGGAAAATAGATGAAGTAGGCAGTAGTTCATCAAAGTTTCTTTTAGGAAGAGCAGGGACATTAAACTTTCCATCAACATATGTAAGTTATTATACGGATAACTATATTGT
>CAZDXM010000145.1:0-20035 GCA_964509535.1 uncultured Thermodesulfovibrio sp.
AAAAATACTTGACAAAGGAAAAATTATATGCTAAAATTTTTTCAAAACTTAAAGGAGGTGAGAGAGGACACGGTGCAGGAAGTACCACCGCCTTTGGCGGTGTAACTGAACTAACCAATTGGAGGTTAGGAAGTGAAAAAAATTTTAAGCATTTTATCAGTTCTGGTTTTTATTCTTGCTTTAACAGGTCTCAGCTACGCAGTTGTTGCTGAGATTCCCTCTGACACAACAGCAGCAGTAGCAAAAGGAAAAACACAGATTACCCTTGGCGGTGAAATTCAAGTTAGAGGTACAATGGGTAAAAATACCGCGGTTGGAGAAGATACCAATAAAACAGGATTCCCAAGAAATGTCGTAAAATCCGATTCTGCATGGGGATGTGTTGGAACATGTTCTTTCTATGACTATCTTGTAAAACTCAACATTGAAGCTAAACTTAGCCCCAATACAACAGGATTTGTTGAACTGGTTAGTGGTCCTCATGATAGATATGCATTAAACTATGTTCCATTTGGTTATAACCAGGGTGGTGCAAGAGGTGCATATCAGGCAGGCAACACAAAAGAGGCAACAATGTGGATATCTCAGGCATGGATTCAGTATCAGGGTTCTGGACTTCTTGGTGTTCCAGCAGGTATAAAGGCAGGTCGTATGCCAATCAAGCTTGGAAACGGAATCTTCCTTGATCACAGCTACTTTAATGATGACGCAATCTTGGTATTTGTTCAGCCTATGAAAGAGCTTACATTAGCTGCTGCAACAATTAAATTCAGAGAAGGTGGAGCAGATCTCGCAGACGATTCAACCGCTTATGCATTAATAGCAGCCTATGCAGGAAAAGGCTGGGGCTTAAGTGCTGACATAACCTATGTTGATGATCAAGCATCTTATGTTATTCCTCGTTCTGGAATTGATGTTCATCTCTGGAACATTGGCTTAAGAGGCAATTACGATGATATAGCTGGAACAGGACTTGGTTTCAGAGCAGATGTTGAGTTCCAAACAGGAAAAGTAAGAGATATTCCATCAGCAAATGATATCTCACTTCGTGGCTGGGCAGCACTTGCAGGACTTGACTACAAATTTAAGGCAATTCCTGTAAAACTTACCCTTGAATACGGAATTGGTAGTGGTGACAAACACAGCACAGATGACAAGATTGAAGGATTTATAACTGCAAAGGGATATGAAAAATCAGTTATTGGAACCTATGTATATGATTATCTTACACCAACAGCATGTAATGCAGTTATTACTGCAGGCAGTGTAGGTTCAGTTAAGGCAGGACTCTGTAACACCCAGTATGTAAAGCTTGGTGGTAAAGCTGATATTACAAAAGACATTGGAGCTGAACTTTATGGATACTGGTTAAGGGCTCATAAGGCTGTTGCACTGAATAACTATACAACAAAAGACAAAGACCTTGGATGGGAAGTTGATGCAAAGGTAACCTACAAGATTGACAAAGGTCTTACTTACTACATTGAAGGTGGATATCTCTGGCCAGGCGATGCATGGAAAATGTCTAATGGAAAAGATGCAGATGATGCCTGGGCAGTAAGACATGGCTTAATCCTTAAGTTCTAAATAAAAATTTTTGCACCGTGTCCTTTCAAAGGCGGGCATTTGCCCGCCTTTTTTATTTGAATATGGCTGACCTGAAATTTTATTTTGAAAAAGCTGTCAATACATACGAGAAAGCAGGAAGAATCCAGAAAAAAGTTGCAGAGGAGCTTTTAAGAAGACTGAACAGAGGCTATTATCAGACAGTTGTTGAGATAGGAAGTGGAAGAGGCTTTTTAAGTAAACCCTTAATTGAAACACTTTCTTTTGAAAGATTCATCCACATTGATTTATCATTTCAGTTTCTTAAAAGGCTTAAATCTGACTTAAGGGGAAGATTTTTTTTCATAAATGCAAGGGCAGAGTCAATACCTCTAAGACATGAAGTTTCTGAGCTTATCATAAGCTCTTCAACACTTCACTGGGTTAAAGAGCATGACAGAAGCTTTAAAGAGATTTTTAAAATTCTTAAAGAAGGAGGAAGATTTTACCTTTCAATTTTTACAGCTAAAACACTGAGTGAGCTAAAACATGCTTCAGAGCTTTCAGGATTTGGCTCTGTCTATCCATTAAAGGAAGCAGGGTTTTATATTGAAATGCTTAAGGATATGAAAATTACATTCAATTATGAAATAAAAAATTACAGGGAGGTTTATTCATCTTTAGAAGAGTTACTCCTTGCACACAGGTATACTGGAACAAACTACACGGAGGAAAAGAAATTTTCAGGGAAGGAAGCATTCAGAAAATTCTGTGAGATTTACAGGTCTCTTTTCAGTAACAATGAGGGCATATATGCAACATACGAGGTTTTATTCATAGAAGGTCAAAAACTATCTCCCTTTCCTCAATACTGACCCTTGAGACTCTTACCCTGAGATTTGTTCCAATTGTAAACCTTCTTTTTTTTCTTAGTCCTGTAAGACAGTATCTTTTTTCATCAAACTGGTAGAAGTCATCAATCATGTTTGATACAGGAAGAAATCCTTCAATGTAGTATTCTTCAAGCCTTACCCTGAGCCCCTCAGGGCTGACCATCGTGACCCTTGCATCAAACTCCTCACCTGCTCTGTCCTTCATGAACCATACCCTCATTATTTGAACAGCATCCCTTTCAGCCTCATCAGCCCTTCTTTCCATCCTTGAACTGTGTATTGCAATTGCGGGAAGTAATTCCTGAAGCAGTATTTCCTTTGATAGCTTTCCCTTTTGAAGATACTCCTTAAGAACCCTGTGAACAACAATGTCAGGATATCTTCTTATTGGAGATGTAAAATGAGTGTAACAGTCCAGAGCCAGTCCAAAGTGCCCAACATTTTCAGGACTGTAGCGAGCCTGTTTAAGGCTTCTTAAGATAAGATAGTTTACTGTTTCCTCATATGGTGTTCCCCTTATCATCTCAATAACTTCGGAAAACATCTCAGGCTTTATATCATGATTAAGAACCCCGAGATTTTTTAAAACTCTTGTAATGTAGTTGATTTTTCCAGCCTCAGGTTTTTCATGAATTCTGTAAAGTGCTGGAACAGCCTTTGAGTATAAAAACTCAGCCACAGCCTCATTTGCTGCAATCATGAACTCCTCAATTATATAGTGAGCAAGATTTCTTTCAGCCTTAATGATTGCCTGTGGATCTCCCTTTATGTCAAGAAGGACTTCAGGCTCTGGAAGATCAAAATCAAGGCTTCCTTTCTGCCTTCTTTTTCCCTTAAGAATCTCACACAGTTCTGCCATGTTTTCAAAATGAGGAACTAAATCCCTGTATTTTTCTGTCTCTTCAGTATCCCTGTCAATCAGGATTTTTCTGACTGATGTGTATGTCATTCTCTGGGCTGTCTGTATCACAGCAGGATAAAAACGGGTTTGTTTTCTTTGTCCTGAACTGCTGAAATGCATCTCAACAGTGAATGTAAGTCTTGGAGTTTCTGGAAGCAGACTGCAGAGATTTTCACTTAACTCTTCTGGAAGCATTGGTATGACCCTGTCAGGAAGATAAACACTCGTTGCTCTCTGTCTTGCCTCAATATCAAGGGCAGAGTTCCATCCAGCATAATGGGTTACATCAGCAATATGAACCCAGAGTATAAAACCTTTGCGTGTTTTCTTTATTGATACCGCATCATCAAAGTCCCTGGCATTCTCTCCATCTATTGTCACTGCTGGAAGCTTCCTCAGGTCAATTCTGTTTTTGAACTGTCTTTTTGATATGCCCTTACTTAGTAGCTCTCTTGCAGATACTGATACATTATGGGGAAATTTTTTTGGAAGTTCATACTCATGAACAAGAATCTCTATATCCTGCAGTGGAGTTTGAGGTTTTTCAAAAACTTTAAGAACCTTTGTAAGGGATGGTCTGCCTGCCCTGTGAATGACTTCAGCAAATACAAGGTCTCCTTCCTTAAATTTTATGTTTCCCGGAGCAACAACCATCTGCCCTGTTATGTTTTTCTTTCTTGGCTGGACATAAAAGACCGGTCCGGCTCTTTCAACTGTTCCTACAATGCGTTTCACAGCCCTTTCAAGAATTCTTATTATTCTTCCCTCTCTTCTTCTTTTCTGCTCAAGCCTTGCAACAACCCTGTCTCCATGCATTGCTCCCATGGTTGAATGAGGTGGAATGAATATGTCAGGCTCACCAGCAGAGTCAGGGATTACAAAACCGTATCCTTCCCTGTGTGCCTCAAAAAAACCTGTTATGAGGCTTGCCTCACGGACAGTAAGATAAAGTCCCTTTCTGTTTCTTACAAGTTTACCCTGCTGGAGAAGTTCTTTAAGTATTCTTTTAAGTTTTTTTCTCTGAGAGGCTTTAAGACCGAAGGCATCTGCAATTTCTTTAAAACTTAAAGGTCTTCCTGATTTTTTGATAAACTCAGATATTGTTTCAGGACTCAATTTTTATCCTGTGGCAGGTCAAGATATACTACCTGACCTGTTTCTCCAAGCTTTCCGAGTTCTTTACTGTTAAATGATATTTTAACTCCACCAGCATTTCCTATATGAAGCTTAAAAGATTTAGTAGCTATGACTTCTATCTTCTGCCCCGGATCAAGTAAAAACTCCCTTTTTTCTTTGTCATCTATTATAATCCTCATCCATACTTTGTCTGTTGCTTCAATTTGTAGTTTCTGCTCCTGTAAAGGATTTTCAAGTTTCTGTTCTGTTTTTTCTTCAATAGGAGCTGTTTCTAAAACAGCGGGTTGTGTAGGAGGTGGTGGTATTTTTTCTTCTTTTCTGATCGAGAATAAAAAAATTATGAGAATGGTAACAACAAAAATAATTCCTGCTAAGGGACTCCAGGAGGGTAGATTCTTTAAAAATGAAAGCCTTTTTCTTTCAGAAGTCTGCTCAACTGTAACTGGCTCAATTCTCTGTGGTGTCTGTTTTTTTGCTCTAAGGTGCTCTTCATAATCTTTCAGGATTACTTCTGGGTCTATTCCGACAGCTTCAGCATAAATTTTAATATACGACCTTGTATAAACTTCTAATGGTAAATCGTCAAATCTGCCTTCTTCTATTGCCTGAAGATAGCTCTTTTTAATTCTCGTCTGTGCACTTATTTCATCAATACTTTTTCCGAGCTCAACTCTTTTTTTCTTCAGTTCTTCATACATTGCTCATATTTTGCCAAAAAGATTTTTAAAATCAGGCATTCCCGGAATATTAAATGGCAGGGAAACCTTGCTCATCTCAGCCTGAGCAAGTTCCTGGGCTTTTTTCATTGCTTCGTTTACAGCTGCAAGGATCAAATCTTCAAGCATCTCAATGTCATCGGGATTTACAACCTCTCTGTCAATTTTTATTGAAACTATCTGTCCTGCTCCATTTGCCACTGCAGTAACCATTCCTCCACCAGCAGATGCCTCAACAGTCATTTTGTTTATTTCTTCCTGCTTTCTCTGTATCTCTTCCTGAATCTTCTGTGCCTGTCTCATTATTTCACCGAACATCTTTTTAGACATTATTGCCTCCTTTCTTAGGGATTATACTGAGAATTCTTCCATCAAACAACTGCAAAGTTTTCTTTACAAGGGGATGGTTAAGCATCTCCTGCCTTTTGTTCTCCTTTTTTGTGTCATTTTTTTCATGTATAGTTATCTTAACATCAGGGATGAATTCTTTCAACATGTTTTGAATTTCTGAGATGCACTCCCTCAGGGAGTCAGCATAAACGGAAGCTCCACCATTGTAAACGAGCTGTATCTCACTTTTTTTAAATTTAACCTCTCCATGTTTTATCTTCATTGCAAGTAGAGGATTTTCTGTTTCAATTTTCTGAAGAAATCTTTCCCATTGAGATAAACTCTCATTTTTAAAATCCTTTATAACATCATCAATATTTCTGAAATTTGATAGCATGCTAAGTTTAAGAAGTGTTATCTCAAAGGCGATTCTCGGGAAAAATGAGCTTTTTATCGCTGTCTCGGAGCTAATTAAATCTTTAAGAAGAATGAGAAGATGCTCTTCTGAGGTTTTTCTGTTCAAGTTTTCAATCATTTTAGAAGCTGTCTCAGTTGTGTAAACATTCTCAGTGATTTTCTGAATAAGGGCATTTCTCAGAAAATGGATAAGATCCTTTGTCAGAAGTTTAAAATCAGTTCCTGCGCTGTTGAGCTCTTCAACAAGAAGAATTATTTTTTCTCTATTTCCATCTATTAAAGAGTCTGCAAGCTCATAAAGAGTTTTTACATCTGTTTGCCCTGTCAGCAGATTTACATCATCAATTGTTATGCTTTCTGTGAAAGATGTTATCTGGTCAAGTAAGACCAGAGCATCTCTCATGCTTCCTTCAGAACTTGATGCTATTGCATAAAGTGCTTCATCTGTTGCGCTGATTCCTTCAATAAAGCAGACACTCTCAAGCCTTTCTTTTATGAGATTAACAGGAATTCTTCTGAATTGAAGATGCTGACATCGGCTGAGCACAGTAAGGGGAATTTTTCTTGGCTCTGTTGTGGCAAGAACAAACACTACATGAGGAGGCGGCTCCTCAAGGGTTTTCAGAAAGGCATTGAATGCAGCTTGACTTAGCATGTGAGCCTCATCAATTATATAAACCTTGTAAAATCCCTCAGTAGAGGCATACCTGATGTTTTCTCTCAGGTCTCTGATGTTTTCAACAGATGTGTGCGAGGCTGCATCCATCTCTATAACACTCATTGTTCTGACTTCCTTTACAGCAATACATGATGGACATTCGTCACAGGGTCTGTTATGTGAGGAAGAGCAGTTTAAAGCTTTTGCAAGAATTCTCGCTACAGAGGTTTTTCCAACTCCCTTAGGACCTGAAAAAATGTAAGCATGAGAGATTTTACCCTTTTTTAAAGAGTTTTCAAGAATTTTTACAACAACTTCCTGTCCGACAACTTCGGAAAATTTTTGAGGTCTGTATTTTCTGGCAAATCCAAGATAACCCATATCATTCTTTAATAAAGGGACCGACTTTCTGCGGCACACAGAATAAGATGCTTACCGTTGCTTCCTTCCGGACCTGGCGGGGTTTGCACCCTTCTGTTGCGCAGGGTCGGTCCCAGTTTTTATTTTACCCTTTTTTATCCTTTTTTTTGCAATCTGTCCTGTCAGACTCTGGGTATATTTACATTTCGGGTATTCTGAACATGCAATGAACTTGCCCATTTTACCATTTCTTATAACGAGAGCTCCTCCGCACTCAGGACATTTGTCTGTGAGTGTGAGTGGTTTTGTGTTTCTGCATTGAGGATATCCAGAACACGCTAAAAATGGTTTGCTATTACTCCATCTTATAACCATCTGTTTTCTGCATTTTTCACATTCTATGGAGGTTTTTATTTCTTTGGGTTTTGTTATCTTTGAAATCTTTGATGCGTTCAGGAGGGCTCTTTCAAACTCTTTGTAGAATTCTTCAACAATACTGTTCCACTGAGCCTCAGCCAGTGATATTTTATCAAGATTGTCTTCCATCTTTGCTGTAAAGCTGTAGTCCATGAGTTCAGGAAATTTTTCTTCAAGAAGGTCACTCACTACAAAGCCAAGATATGTTGGATAAAGTTTCTGTTTAATCTTTTTCACATACCCTCTTTCCTGAATTGTGCTGAGTATAACTGCATATGTGGATGGTCTGCCTATTCCCTTTTCTTCAAGAGCCTTGACCAGTGTTGCCTCTGTATACCTTGGTGGAGGCTCTGTTGTATGTTTTTCATACTTTATATCAGTGAGTTTTAAAGGAGTTTTTTCATTTATCTTTGGCAAAATTTTTTCCTGCTCGGATTCCTCTAACTCAGAATGCTCTGTTATAGCAAGAAAGCCTGGAAATACTATAACAGAGCCGCTTACACGAAATTGTGCTATGTTTTCAGGGTCTTCAATTATATATGTTGTTTGCTCAATTTCTGCTGGTACGCTCTGGCTTGCAAGAAACCTGTCCCATATAAGTTTGTAAAGAGCATACTGATCCTTTGTAAGGTATTTTTTAACAGTCTCAGGTGGTTTGTCAGGATATGTTGGTCTTATGCATTCATGTGCATCTTGCATGAGTTTCCGATTTTTAATCTGTGCAGATGATTCACCGATGTACTGTTTACCAAAGTTTTTTTCAATAATTTTTCTTGCCCACTGTCTTGCCTCCTGAGCAACCCTTGTTGAATCTGTCCTCATGTATGTTATGAGTCCAATCCGGCTGCCTTCAATATCTATGCCCTCATAAAGCTGTTGAGCAATTATCATAGTCTTCTTCGGAGAGAAACCGAGCTGTGATGAAGCCTGTGCCTGAAGAGTTGCGGTTCTGAAAGGTTCTGGCGGATTTTTCTTTTTCTTCTTCCTGTCAATCTTTGAAAGAGTATATCTCAGTTTCTTAAGTTCCTCAAGAATTCTCTGAGCAGTTTTTTCATCTGTTATCAGGAATTTTGCCTCGGTCTTTCTGTCAACAACAAGTGTGCCTCTGTATTTATAAAGATTAGCTTCAATTATAGTTTCCTGAGTACTGAAATCAGCTTTAACTGTCCAATAATCCTCTGGCTTGAATCTTAAAATATCCTTTTCTCTTTCAACCACCATCCTTAAGGCAACAGATTGAACCCTTCCAGCACTGAGTCCCCATTTAACCTTTTTCCATAAAAAAGGACTTAGATTGTAGCCAACAAGTCTGTCAAGAATTCTTCTTGCCTGCTGGGAATATACCTTATTTATATCAATCTTTGAAGGATTTTCAATTGCAGATTTAACAGCCTGTGGGGTTATTTCATGAAAAATCGCCCTGTAAATCTTTTCCTCTGGAACATTTATCTCCTCTGCAATATGATATGCAATTGCTTCTCCCTCCCTGTCAGGGTCGGTTGCAATGTAAATTTTCTTAGCATTCTTTGCAGACTGCCTTATTTCATCTACAATTTTTTCCTTGCCAGGAATTATTATATACTCTGGCTGAAACCCATTTTTTATATCAATACCGAGCCTGTCTTCTGGAAGATCCTTTATATGTCCTATGGATGCCTTTACCTGAAAATCATTTCCAACAATTTTATTGATTGTTTTTGCTTTTGCTGGAGATTCAACAATTATGAGATTTTTACCATTCAGTTCCATACTATCTGTTTACCCTTGCTGAATATAAAGCTGTATATATCATCCTCACTGAGATCAGTTTCCCTCATGAGCAGATAAACAAGCAGTGCTTTTACCATATCTATTTCTTCAACTTCAAAAAGTTCATTTCCTTCAATAAAGTTTAACTCTTCCTTGACCTGATGAAGGTCAATATCAAAAAGAGAAAAATCTTTAAGGATTTCATCATTGTAATCGTTATCAATAAGCTGTCTTGCAAGGGCTCTCAGAAAATCAAAAAGTTTCATCTAAAGCCTCCTAACATATCTGCCTTCAGTCTTAATTATTAATCCCTTTATCTCAAGCTTTAAAAGAATGTTAAGTATTTTTGCGATATCCATACCGGTTTTTAAAACTATTTCATCTATGCCTGCCTTTTCATCCAGTATATTAAGTATAGCTTTTTCATCATCATCAACTTCAACTGTCGGCTGGATTTTATTTAATTTTTTTAATGATGGAATAAAATGCTCTATTTCTTCAAGTATGTCTTTAACTTCTCTGACAAGTTTTGCTCCATTTTGTATCAAAAAGTTTGTTCCTTCAGAGTTTTTTGAAGTAATGTTGCCAGGAATTGCAAAGACTTCTCTTCCCTGCTCTAAGGCAAAGGATGCTGTGATCAAAGCTCCTGAGTTTATTGTTGCCTCTGTGAGAAGTGTTCCAACTGATATTCCGCTTATTATCCTGTTTCGTCTGGGAAAATTTTCCCTTCTTGGACCTTCATCAGGAAGAAACTCACTGAGTATAGCACCATTTTTTATAATTTTTTCTGCAAGTGCTCTGTTTTCAGGTGGGTATATAAATGAAACCCCGCTTCCAAGAACCGCTATCGTTCTTCCTCCTGATGAAATTGCTGAACTGTGTGCAAGTGAATCAATACCTCTTGCAAGTCCACTCACAATTGTTATTCCACATGATGCAAGCTCTGATGCAATGCGTTCTGTCACTTTCCTGCCATATTCAGTTGGTCTTCTTGAACCAACAACTGCAAGTCCCCTGTGATCTTCAGGTTTTATCTCACCCCTGCAGAATACAACAGCAGGAGGATCATAAATCTCCTTTAAGAGTTCAGGGTAGTGTGCATTATAAAATGAAAAAATCTTTATATCTCTTTTTTCACAGAGTTTCAGTATTTTATCCACCCTTTCCCATTCATAAAAGTTCTTTATATTTTTTGCCCTTTCTCTGCCTATTCCCTCAACAGATGCAAGCTCAACGAGCTCTGCATCAAAAATCTGTTTTGCAGAGCTAAATTTTAAAAGAAGCCTCTTTATAAGAACAGGACCAAGATCTTTTATGCTATTCAGTGCAAGAAGGCATCTTATCTCTTCACTGAACATCACAGTCTCAACCTTAAAGCATTAATCTTTATGAATCCCTGTGCATCTTTCTGGCTATAAATAGTGTCTTTTTCAAATGTTGCAAGCTCTTTACTGTAAAGAGAGTAGGGTGATTTCCTTCCAACAACACTACAGTTACCCTTATAAAGTTTAAGCCTTACAGTTCCTGTTACATTTTTCTGTGTTTCATCAATGAGCTTCTGTAAAGCCTCTCTTTCAGGTGAAAACCAGTAACCATAGTAGACAAGCTCAGAATATCTGGGAATGAGGCTATCTCTCAAATGCATCACTTCTCTGTCCATTGTTATTGATTCAATTGCTTTATGTGCGATATGTAGCACTGTTCCTGCTGGTGTTTCATAAACTCCTCTTGATTTTATTCCAACATAACGATTCTCAACAATGTCTATTCTGCCAACTCCATTTTCTCCTGCAATCTTGTTCAATTCCCTGAAAAATTCTGCAGGAGCAATTCTCTGCCCATTTAATGAAACAGGGTCACCCCTTTCATAATCAATCTCAATATAAACAGCTCTGTCAGGAGCTTTTTCAGGTGGAACTATCATTGTATACGTTTCCTCTGGAGGTTCATTCCATGGATCTTCAAGAATTCCTCCTTCATAGCTTATGTGAAAGAGATTTCTATCAATGCTGTAAGGTTTTTCCTTTGTTGCCTTAACAGGAATATTGTTTTTCTCTGCATACTCAATAAGACAACTACGGGAATCAAACTCCCATTCTCGCCAGGGGGCAATAACCTTTATATCTGGCTTAAGTGCATAGTATGTCAGCTCAAATCTTACCTGATCATTTCCCTTTCCTGTTGCACCGTGAGCAACAGCCTCTGCAGATTCCTTTATTGCTATTTCTATCTGTTTTTTTGCTATAAGAGGTCTTGCAATTGATGTTCCCATTAGATATCCTGTTTCATAAACTGCATTTGCCCTGAGCATTGGAAATATATAATTCTTCACAAATTCCTCTTTAAGGTCTTCAATATAAACTTTTGATGCCCCTGTTTTATAGGCTTTTTGGGCAATTTCTTCAAAATCTTCCTCCTGTCCTATATCTGCACAGAAAGCTATAATCTCTGCATTATATTTTTCTTTTAACCATTTAATTGCAACAGATGTGTCAAGCCCTCCTGAGTATGCTAAAATTATCTTCATTTTTTTACCTCCAAGTTTTATTTTTTACAATGGTAAATATGCTGTTGCATTAAGGAAGAAATCAGAACTCTCACCTTTCAAAAATCTGTGATATCCAGCAACTGCTATCATCGCAGCATTATCAGTGCATAAAGCCTTTGAAGGAAAATAAACATCTATTCCTTCATTTTTAAGAGTTATTGCACGCCTTCTAAGTTCGGTATTTGCTGCAACTCCACCTGTAATTACAACTTTTGGAAGATTTTCTGCATTTACAGCCCATTTAATTTTCTCAATCAGTACATCAATAACAGATGCCTGAAATGATGCTGAGATATGTTTTTTAATCTCATGAGGAACACTGCCTTCATTAAAACCAAGATTTTTTAATAAAACCTTAACAGCTGTTTTAAGTCCGCTGAAACTGAAATCAAAATTTTTTGGAAGATAAGGTCTTGGAAGATTAAACTTTTCAGGATCTCCTTCAATTGCGAGCCTTTCAATTGCGGGCCCGCCAGGATATCCTATACCAAGCATCTTTGCTACTTTATCATAAGCCTCACCCACTGCATCATCGCGGGTTTTACCAAGTTCTTTATATGAGCCAATATCATCTACCCTGTAAAGAGATGTGTGACCTCCTGAAACAATAAGAGTTAAGAATGGAAACTGAGGATAGGACTCCTCAAGAAATATGGCATGGATATGACCTTCAAGATGATTCACACCTACTATTGGTTTTTCTGATGCATAACTTAAAGCCTTTGCAAAACATACTCCAACCAAAAGAGAACCGATTAACCCGGGTCCGTGACATACAGCCACAAGGTCAATACTGTCAAGACTTTTCTCTGCCACAGTGAGAGCCCTTTCTGTTACATTCCATATCCATTCAATATGTTTTCGTGATGCAATCTCTGGAACAACTCCTCCGTATTTGCTGTGTATTTTTATCTGAGATGACACTATATTGCTTAAAATTTTTCTATTCTCAAGCACAGAGGCAGATGTATCATCACATGATGTATCAATCCCGAGTATTAACATGTATTACATGCTTCCATATGAATGAAGTCCGCTTAAAAAGAGGTTTACTCCAAGATATGTAAATATTGTAACAAGAAAACCAAAAACTGCAATCATTGATATTTTTGTCCCACGCCAACCTCTTATAAATTTGGAATGAAGGTAAAAGGCATAAACAAACCATGTTATCAATGACCATGTTTCCTTTGGATCCCATCCCCAGTATCTTCCCCATGCCTGATCAGCCCATATTGCTCCAAAAACAAGACCTCCAATTGTAAATACAGGAAATCCGAATGCAATTGCCTTGTAAGTTATGTCTTCAAGGAACTGAGCATCAATCTTGAAGCCGTGTAAAATCCTTTTAATTAAATCTCCATACTTCCAGCACACGGCAGCAATAGCTATCAGAGAAGTCCAGCTTAATATTGAAATTAATAAAGAGGGATTGCCAAGCGTTGAGTGAAACATTCTGACAGTTTTAGGGTTCGAAGCTGTAGCAGTATCTATTACTGCAGAGACAAACATGAAAAACATAAGTCCCATAAGTACAGTGGAAAATATGTATTTGAAAGATTTTTTATTCTCAGTCTCCGTGATAATATGAAGAATCGCAGTTATAAAACTTATCCCAAAAGCAGCATAGGCTATAAAACTCAGTGTAACATGTGCAAGCAACCAGTTACTTTTTAGTGCTGGAACAAGGGGCTGAACCTCTTTTGATATGCCAAGTAGCTCTGTAAGAGAGATTGTTATTCCAGCAATAATTGATACAAGAACACCGAGGCTTTTTTTCCTGTATTTCCACTCAATTAGAAGATAGCCTGTAACAAGACATAAAACAAAAAATACAAGACTTTCATATAGATTTGTAACAGGAATGCTTCTCAGAAAGGATTGATTTATTTCATACATTTCTTTAAATCTCTGGACAAATCCATATGTATGAATTCCCGCACCAGCTGCAAGAATTCCAGTAGCAGCATATCCGATTTTTTTGCTTTTTGTGAGTATGTAAACAATGTAAACAGGCATTGAAAGCATGTAAATAAAACCAGCAATTGCAATTGTTTGATAGCTCATTTATCTTTCTCCCCTTTTAAGTTCCTGTATTATTTTATCTATTTCTTTTTCCATAATTATTGCTCCCTTTGAGGATGGATAAAAGAAAGATATTTTATCATCTTTAAGTTCAATGAAATAGGTGAAAGGCTTCAAGAAAAGGCATATGAAAAGTCCTGTACATAGAAGGATTGAGCCTGTATAAATTAGAGGTACACCTGGATCACGTCTTATCTGAAGTCCTGTAAACTGCGCACCCCAGAGTTCATTAAATCTAAGTTTTCCAAATGGAGTATCCCAGCTTTCAGGCATTCTTGCAAGTATCCACTGATGGGATTTTTTACCACTGTGTTCAAACTCCATCAGTACCGCAGGATTTATCATGTTTGTATCCATGTTAAAAAGTCTTCCCTGCTCATCAACTCCGAGTGCTGGAGAAAAATCTATTACAGAAGCTGTTACAGAACTTTCAGGGATTTTGAATTTTTCTTCAAAATGTGAATTTATTTTATACTCCTTACCATTTTTATCAAAAAATGTAAATCTGAACTCTGCATGCCCTGCAGGCTGGAATCCATATGTAGCCTGATAAAAAGTTATTCCTCTGTATGTTAAGGGTTGGTTAACCTCTATTATGAAATTTTCCTTCCCATTTATTTTTACAGTTTGTCCATTTTCAATCAGTCTGACATGACTTCTGTAAGCTTTTGGAACAGCAGAGTTTTCATAGAATTCCACCTCAAATCTGTCACATACTATTTCAAATGGCAAATAAATTGGTCTTCCATCATCTGATAAAGCAATATTTGAACCTGTTCCTTCAATTATGTTCATTGAACCTCTGAACCCGAAGAATGTTCCTATAAGTGCACCTGAAAGAATAATTAAAATGCTTAGATGTGTTAAATAAACAGCAAGCCTTGTCTTGCTCCATTTCCTGCAGTGTATCTGGATATTTTTATTTCCATCAAATGTAAAGATAGAATAACCTCTGCGTTTTAATATATTTGTCAGTTTATCCAGCAGCTTATGGCTTGAGGATAGTTCAACTTCATGTTTTCCAAGCATTTTCTCAAGACTCTGTGATTCTATCATTCTTGGAGGAGTTTTAAATGATTTTATTAGTAAAGGAAGTCTGTCAATTGAGCAGACAATTAAGTTTAATGCAAACATAAAAAGAAGAAATGTAAACCACCAGCTATGATAAACATTATTAAGATCAAGAAGGCTTACAATTTCATATACATTCATTGAGGTGCTTAGAGGCAAAAACTTTGAGAAAAATCTTATTGTTGCTTCAGGCTCAACCTGCTGGGGTATGATTGTTCCAGCCGCAGCACCGATTGATATAACAATAAAAAGAGCAACAGCAAGGTCAACAGAAGCAAAAAAATTCCACACTTTTTCATTAAGTCTGTTAAGCCTGAGCATGAAACCTCCATGAGTGCAAATACATAATTGATAAATTTATCATATATCTGTTATATTTTTCCATGAGATATTTAAGAATTCATGTGTTGGTTTTGATAGCTGTGGTTTTTATATTTCCTTTCAATTCCTTAGCAGGCTTAAAGAATCCTGTGATTATTTATTTTTTCTGGACTGAAGGATGTCCCTTCTGTGCCAAAGAAAAAGAATTTTTAAAATTTATGAAAAAGAAATATCCAGAGATTGAAATTAAAGATTATGAGGTTGGATACAATGTTTACGCAAGACAGCTTCTTCAGACACTTTCAAAGTCATACAATATAAATCCAACAGGAGTTCCTGTAACATTTATTGGTGATAATGCTATAATTGGTTTTAATGAAAAAACAGCAAATCAGATTGAAAAAGTAATAAAATACTGCATTAAAAATACCTGCGAGGATCCCCTCTACAAAAAATAAATCATTTTAATCAATTTATTAAAAATTTTTAATGATAAAATTCATTGATATTCTTTTTATACTGTGTTATAATGTTGCAAATATTAAACAAAAAGGGGTGGGGGATGAGAACAATATTAATAGGTGCAGTCATAGTTATATGTTTTCTTCTTTCATATTTTGTCCAAACTGAGGTTGCTGGTTCAGATACCATCAAAGACTGTCTCAGATGTCATTCATCAAAGGCTTTAACAAAAGAGCTACTGAGTAAAGAAACCCTTTCCCTTTATGTAGATGGTTCAAAGTTTGAAAAGTCAGTTCATGGAGCATTAGAGTGTTCTGCCTGTCATACAGATATAACAATGAAAACACATCCAAGACCCAAGAAGATTGAAAGCAGAAAGGCATATGTCAGGGAAGTTTCCCAGAATTGTTTGCTCTGTCATCCAAAGGATGCATTGATGAAGCCGCACATGCATGGAGAGCTTGTAAAAAAAGGAGAGGTTACATGTGCTGAGTGTCACGGCTCTCATTATATTGAAGAGATGAAGGGATGGAAAAAAACAGCAAGTTTTTCAGGATACTGTCTTTTCTGTCATAAACATGAAATTTCAAAAACTCTGCCAAGTAAGGAAATCATTTCTTTGATGGTTAATCAGGAAGAGATTAAGAAATCAGTTCATGGAAAATTTGAATGCATTGTATGTCACAGTGATTTTTCAAAAATAAATCATCCTTCTTATAACCTGAAAACTAAATCTGCATACAGAACCCGCATGACAGGGATATGCCTGAAGTGTCACACTGATGCGGAGTTGCAGAAAAATCCTTCTCATTATGCTCTATCCAAAACAGCATCATGCATTGAGTGTCACGGAGCTCATGGTGTGGTATCTGTAAAAGCTGCGAAGGCATTACCAATTAATCAATACTGTATGAGCTGTCACAGCAGAGCCATATCAATGAGAATGAAAAATGGAGAGACCCTCTCAGTTCAGGTAAAAGAGTCTGACATTCTTGGCTCAGCTCATAAGAATCTTAAATGTAATGAATGTCATAAAGAGTTTTCAACCACCCAGCATCCTGTTAAAGTTTATGAATCTATAGCAGATTTCAGGGAAAAAGCTAAAGACAACTGTAATAACTGTCATAAAGAAGCAGTTGCAAAATATGATAAAAGCATTCATGCGATGGCTTTGAAGAAAGGAAATGCAAATGCACCAGATTGCTTGAGATGTCATGATTATCATAAAACTCCATGGATTAAATCAGATAAGGTATCAGGTTTACAGCTTTGTACCAGATGCCATGCTAAAGAAACAGACGCTTTCAAGACAAGCATTCATAACACAGCATTAATACAGGGCAAAAAGGATGCACCTGCATGTGCAGCATGTCATAATGCTCATGATGTTTTACCAACAAATATTGCAAAGATAAATGATTCATGTGTGAAATGCCATAAAAATATTAAGGATTCTCATAATAAGTGGCTTTGGAACCCACCTTTCAGACTGACCACATTTGTTGAAACACATTTCAATTCTGTTTCATGTTCAGCATGTCACATATCAGGAAATAAAGTTCTTTCTCTTGTATTGATTGATAAAGACAAAAATAAGACTTTAACAGAAAAAGAGATTGCAAAGGCATTTGATGTGGATGTTAAGGAAGTTAAGGGCAAGGTAGATTTTAACGGAGACGGTAAGGTTCAGGAAGGTGAGCTTTGGCAGTTCATGAATACATTGAAGAAGAAAGTTAATGCAGACCTTGCAGGAAGAGTTGATGTTACTGAGGCAAATGATGCTCACAGGATTGTTGCAAAAGCACAGGCAATTAAGGATTGTGAGGCATGCCATAATCCTAAGGCTGAGTTTTCAGGAAGGCTTGAGATTAACAGAGAAGGTGCCAAAGCAATTAAACTGGATCTTGACAGAAAGGCTTTCAATTCAGTAAAAGCAATACCGAATATAAGTGACTTCTATATTCTCGGCTTAACAAAAATAAGTATTTTTGATATTCTGTTCTTGCTTGCGCTGGCAGCAGGACTGTGTGTTGCAATAGGACACATTACACTTAGAATTTTAACATCACCAATCAGAAGGAGAAGAAGGGAGGGGAAATAATGAAAAAAGTTTATCTGCATCCATTACCGGTAAGAATCTGGCACTGGATAAATGCACTTGGATTTATATTGCTTATAATAACAGGTGCTCAGATAAGATTTGCCGAACAGTTAGGACTTATGAGTTTTAAAACAGCAGTTCAGATTCACAGCTGGACAGGTTTTATTCTTCTTGCAAACTATTTCATCTGGCTTATATATTATCTTTTTACAGGTAAACTGTTTAAGATATATATTCCTCCTTTCTGGCGTCCTGTTGATTTTATTAAAAGATCAATAAGACAGGCAAAATATTATGGATATGGAATAATGGTAGGTGATAAAAATCCACATCATGCAACACCTGATAACAAGTTCAATCCAATGCAGCAGCTGGCTTACCTTTCAATAATGGTTTTATTAATACCTGTTCAGATACTCACAGGACTCATGCTCTGGGATCCAGAACTTTTTGGTGGACTCATAGATATAATTGGAGGTATTCAAATCGCAACACTGATTCATACCGCTCTGTGGGTATTTTTCAGTGCATTCATAATTGTTCATTTTTATCTTGCCTCACTGGGGCATACGCCAACTGCTCATTTTATTGCCATGATTACAGGATATGAAGAAGAACACGATGAGCATTAAAAATGCAAATAAACTCAGGAAAGGAGGTGAGCAGATTTGAAATCAAAGAAAGGATTGGTGGTTCTCATTGCCGCATGTTTTCTTTTTGGAATTACCCTGGTATATGCACAGCAGGATGTTTATGAGTTAAAGATTGAAGGTGGCAAGTTTCCTCCTGTTCAGTTCAGTCATGGAAAGCACAGCACAGATTATAAGGTAGACTGTAAAGTATGCCATCACAAAGAGGCGGATCCCAAGGCAAAAGTTCAGAAATGTATGGAATGTCATGACCCTGCAGAAGTCAAAAATGGGGCATGTAAGGCAATGGAAGCTTATCACAAAAACTGTATAGACTGTCATAAGAAAGAGGCAGAAGCAGGAAAGGCTGCACCTACAAAATGTAACGAATGCCATAAGAAGTCATAAGGGAAGCATATAATAAAAAAAAGGGGAGACTTTTCATAGGTCTCCCTTTTTTATTCTTTTTTTAGCTCAAAATCTTAATTTGGAAATTTGCTGAAAAAATAACTATATGCTAAAATACTCCAGACTAAACTTGGTAAGGAGGCTCCTATGAAAAAAAGGTTACTTTTACTTCAGTTAATCTGTATGATTTTCTTGATTATTTTTATATCATTATATTCCGAGGCTATTACTAAAGAAGACTGCTTTTACTTAAAAAGCCTCCACTATACAACAAAGGGAATGGAATACTGGTATAGTAAAGAAAATGGAGGTATTGAAACTCTAACAAATATACCCTATTCAAATCTAAGTTGTGGAAAATGTCATGTTAAATCGTGCGATACCTGTCATAAAACTTCTGAAAAAGATAAGTACTTTTATTCAGCAAAAGCAGCAAAAAATCAGGATCTTTGTCTTAAATGTCACAAAAGAGAAGCTCTTATAATGAAAATAGACAAAGAGAAAAATCAGCAGGATGTTCATTTTGCTAAAAACATGAAATGTCAAGACTGTCATACAGCAAGAGATATACATGGAGACGGCATTGAGTATAATTCAATGAAACAAACTGGTGCAATTGATGCAAAGTGTGAAAAATGCCATAAAACCTTATCACAGACAACTTCGCATAAAGTTCATGGAGATAAATTAGACTGTAAAGCCTGCCATGAAAGACAGGTTGTAACCTGTTATAACTGTCATATGGAAACAGATATAAAAGAAGGTAAAAGAGTTTCCATACCACTTAGTGGATGGTTATTTCTTATGAATTACGAAGGTAAAGTAACTTCTGCAAATATGCAGAGTTTTGTTGTAAAAGAAAATAAAACATTTATCATTTTCGCTCCTCAGCATAGTCATTCTATTATGAAAGAAGGAAGAAAATGTAAAGCCTGCCATGATATTGAAGTTTTAAAAGATATTCAGCAAGGCCTTTTAAAACTAACATGGTTAGGAGAAAAAGAGATGGTTAAAAACATTCAAAGTGTTATTCCTGTAGTTGAAGGAGTAAAATATGAAGGCGTATATTTTGATTATAAAAATGATAAATGGATTCCAATAAATAATCCTGAGAAGCCTTTGATACAGTATGCTGGATATGGCAAGCCCTTAACCAAAGAGCAACTGAATAAAATGAAGCAAACTATGATAGAATAGAAAATCTGGAGAGGTGCCGGAGTGGCCGAACGGGCGCGACTGGAAATCGCGTGTGGGGTCTAAAAGCTCCACCGAGGGTTCAAATCCCTC
>CAZDXM010000146.1:0-1948 GCA_964509535.1 uncultured Thermodesulfovibrio sp.
ATAGTATTCGTATGCAAGCTGGTTGTCTGGTTTTGTCATATCAAGAGATTTCATTCTTTCATATATATTTATAATTTTCCAGTAAAGTATTCCTGCCTCATGAGGCACCAAGATATTGATAGTTCTACCATTTACTATAAGTATTTCTTCCTGAACACTGTATTTATCAATGTATTCAGGAGAGACAACTGTATCTGGTGAAGCATTGTGATAGCGAAGGGGAGCTAAGAGAGATGGATTTTCGTCACGAATGATATCAGGTAAGCAGACTGCCTCAGGAATTCTTATTCCTGCTTTTTTGCAATATATGCATGAGTTTTACAGTCCCATGCAAAAGAGCTTGAAAAAGGCAAAAAAAGGATGAGAAGAAAAATTAATAGATTTGTATTTCTCCTCATCCTTTAAATCCTTTATATTTTATACTGCAACTGAATTCTCATAAAGGTTGCGTTTCTTGCTTTATCTGAATAAAAGTCACCGGGAATTAGATGTTCGAGCTGGAAAAATCCGTCAATTTTTTCGTTAAACTTGTATTTTGCCACAAACATCCAGAGGTCTCCTCTGTCCCTTCCTTTGTTGGAAAACATGGTTCTGAATGGGCCTGTTGTAATATTTGTTTTTTCATCTACCCAAAGGTGCTGATATGAAAGAGTTATGTTCAGGTCTTTTATTGGTTCAAATTTGAGTTTTGTTATGAATGCTACCTGATTTGTCCAGAATCCAGGGAAAGGACCAACTTTCCTAAGTGTTTCAGGCAGATAGGTATAAAGCATAAGCTCATTCCACTGAGGAGCCCAGGAAAATAAGGAATCAAATCCTTCGTCTTTTTTAGTATCTGGTTTATCTCCTGAAAGATAAGCTCCACCAATTTCCAGAGTTGGCGTCCATGGACAGCTTTTAAAGGTTCTACCTATATATAAGTATCCGCCAAGTGCGCTAATGTCAATTCCGTTTTTGTATCCTCCGAACTGTTTTGCAATCTCGCCTTTTATAAAGTTATCACCAAGTGTAAATACCGCTCTTAATCCGAAGGTATTTAGATGACTTCCAACAGGTATCATATCAGATTCATCTTTTGTTTTATATATGTAATAGGGTTCTATCAATACACTTTCAGAAAATTTATGCCTTCCATAAATCCAGAATCCTTGCTCATCAGAGCTTGAAATTCTTTTTTTATGGTCTATATATAACCCCTGGGATGTTTGTCATAGTAAGCAGGATGAATACTTGGTAAATATATATCTGCTGTTGGAAGAGACATATAAACAACATCAACGGAATGCCCCTTTGCAATAAATATTCTTGCTCTTACAGCATTAAAGTAAAAGGTTCTTGTACCATCACCAGGAGTTCCATCATAAATTAGAAAACCCTCACCATAAAATTCAGGTCCCAGAAAGTCCTGCCTTCCAATTCTAAGACTTACAGGTAAATCAAAAGGTTTGTTGATATCAACATAGAGATTGTCAATTACTACCTCGTCCTGGTCAAATCTTTTTCTGTTTGTTCCTCTATCAAGGGTCAGTTGATATGGTCCATTGTTGTATTTTGGTTCAGTGGTGAGTCTGATGTAAGCGCTGAAAGTATCATTAAACTTCATTTTGTCCCATAACTAAAGCCTGAATCTGAAAAAGTTTCTCTCTGGTTGAGTCTCTGTTGTTCTTAAGTCAATGACTTTATCCCAGATTTCCTGCCTAAGTCTTATGGCTGCACCAGGTTCATTTGTGAAAGCATAACAAAAGGAAGATACATCAAGAAATAAAAGCAGTATCAAAAACAAGAAAATAAACTTCCTCATTTCTCCCCCCTGATTTTTAAAATTAGAAATGTGAAATTATAACTTATTAAATCTCCTTTTTGCTAAAACTTTTTCATTCTTTTGTATAAAAATTTTTTATAGATTCATAAAAGCATTTATTTTTGAAAAGCCAGAAAGGTGGAGAAC
>CAZDXM010000147.1:0-12987 GCA_964509535.1 uncultured Thermodesulfovibrio sp.
ATTGTAAGCATTTAATAAAAGAAGAAGGATTTTTTCTCATAAGTAAATCAAAAAAATTTGAAGAAGAATTGAAACTGTGTGATGGATTAAAGATAGAAATAAAGGAATTCAAACTTCCATTTTTCAGCGGAAAGAGATATATTGTTAAAATTAAAAGATGAGAATACTCGGCATAGATACATCAACCAGACATGCAGGAGTAGCTGTAATAGAAAACGAAGATATAGTTGCTGAATGTGTAATGCAGTTCATGGCAGCACATTCTGAAAAACTTCTTCCCGAGATTATTCATATCCTTGAAACCATGCAAATTTCTCTTAAAAGTATTGATTATTATGCAATCACAGCAGGTCCAGGGTCATTTACAGGATTGAGGGTTGGTATAAGTACACTGAAAGGATTAGCTTTTGTAACAGATAAAAAAGTGGTTCCAGTATCCACACTTGAAGTTATCGCATATGGATTTCCATTCTGTAAATACCAAATATGTCCTCTGCTTGATGCGAGAAAAAAGGAGGTTTTTACAGCTTTATTTAAGTGGGAAGACAATAAGATTTTAAGAATTAAGGAAGATTCTGTTATGAGCATTGATGCATTGGTAGACTGGATTAAGGAAAAAACACTGTTTACAGGCAGTGGTGCAGAACTCTACAGAGACAGATTAATTGAGAGAGTTGGAGAGAAAGCCATATTTTCTCCTTCACTTTATTTTATTCCCCGTCCAGTAGCTGTAGCATTTATTGGACTGCAGAGAATAAAAGATGGCATTTTAGTTCATGCAAAGGATTTACAGCCTTTGTATCTTAGAAAATCAGAAGCTGAAATAAAACTGACTAAAAATACTTAATATTAATGAAGATAAAAATAAGAGATCTGGAAGAAAGAGATTTATCGTATGTGGTAGAAATTGCCAAGCAGAGTTTTACAATACCATGGTCATTAAAATCTTTTAAAAAGGAACTTTCCTGTGATAGCTCTATACTAAAAGTTGCTGAAATTGAAGGAGAAATCGTGGGTTACGCGGTTTTTCGCAGAGTGCTTGATGAAGTGGAACTTCTGTCAGTTGCTGTTAGCCCTCCGTTTAGAAGAAAGGGTATTGCAACAAAGCTTATAAAGGAGACACTTAAAGAAATAAAAGATGCCATTAAAGCATGTTTTCTTGAAGTAAGGGTGTCAAATGAAGGAGCAATAAGACTTTATGAAAAACTCGGTTTCCTCAAAATCGGAATTCGTAAAAAATATTATTTTTTCCCGGAGGAAGATGCAATTATTATGAGACTTAAGATTTAGTAAAATTCAGGTTTTAATGTTCTGTTCATAAGATCCTGAGCTGCAACTGTAGGGTTTTTCCCTTCATAAATGACATAATATACTTCAGCAGTGATAGGCATTTCAACATCAAGTTTTTTTGAAAGCTCATAAGCAGAAAGACTTGTTTCAATTCCTTCTGCAACTGATAGCATGCTCCTTGAAATTTCTTCAAATGACTCACCCTTACCAAGTCTGTATCCCACAGTATAGTTTCTTGAAAGCCTGGAAGTGCATGTAAGAAAAAGGTCACCAATTCCGCTTAATCCTGAAAATGTTATCTCTTTAGCTCCCATTTTTTTGCCAAGTCTTATAATCTCATGTAGTCCTCTTGTAATAAGTGCAGCCCTTGCATTATTGCCAAGATCAAGAGCATCACATATTCCAGCAGCAATCGCAATAACATTTTTTATTGCTCCACCGATTTCAGCGCCCAATGGATCATCATGCTCATAAACACGAAAATAGGGTGTGCTAAAAATTTCTTGTAAAAGAATTCTTTGTTTTTTCTCTGCGCCTGAAATAGTTACTGCTGTAGGTTTTTCCTGAGCAACTTCTATTGCAAAAGTCGGTCCAGAGAGAACATAAATTTCTTTGTTAAGGATTTCGGAAAGAATCATTGAAGGAGTTTTAAAACTTCCTTTCTCTATACCCTTTGATGCACTTACAACTACATTTTCATCATTGAGAGAGTTTTTCAGCTGGGTAAAGACTGTTCTTATATACTGAGTTGGAACAGCATTTATAATAAATCTTGCTTTTTTAACTGCTTCAACTATATCTGTAGTTGCAGAAAGCATTTCAGGTAGATTAATGTTTGGTAAATAAACCGAATTTTCTTTTTTTAAATTTATTGAATCCGCTATTTGCTTTTCCCTTGCCCATATTATTACATCAAATCCTTTTTTTGAAAGAAGGCTTGCAAGAGTTGTTCCCCAGCTTCCCGCACCTATAACTGCTATGTATGACATTTTTTATTTTATCACATATAAAGATCAAATTTAGCAAGAAGCTTTATTTTAAGTTAAAATAAAAAAATGATTACAGGTAAAACAAAAATAACAGGCATATTTGGAGATCCTGTAGAACATTCATTATCTCCTGTAATTCATAATGAAGCTTTTAAATATCTTGGTCTTGATTACTGCTATGTTCCATTTCATGTTAAAAAGGAAAAACTTAAAGAGGCTGCTGAGGCTTTGAGAGCACTGAACATAAAAGGAGTAAATATCACAATTCCACATAAAGAGGCAATTATTCCCCTTTTAGATGAATTATCAGAAGAAGCCTGTCATATAGAAGCTGTAAATACAGTTTTAAATAGTGAGGGATACCTTAAGGGATTTAATACTGATACATATGGTTTTGTTCTTTCATTGAAAGAAGAGGGAATTTTACTTAATGGCAGAAATGTTATAGTTTTAGGAGCAGGTGGAGCTGCAAGGGCTGTTGTGTATGGTATTCTGAAAGAAGGTGGCATGGTTTACATTTTCAACAGAACCAGAGATAGGGCTCAGAAAATAGCGGAGAAGTTCAGACAGTTTGGTTTTATAGAAGTTATTGATAAAATTGACGAATCTGTTATAGAAATAATGCAAATTGTGGTAAATGCAACCTCTCTTGGGTTGAAAAAAGATGATTCCATGCCTCTCAGTCCTCAGTTATTAAAACCTGAGCATATTTACTGTGATATTGTTTATCCAGAAACTCCTTTAATGAAAGAGGCTGAAAAAATTGGTTGTAAAGTTATAGGGGGCTCTGGAATGCTTGTTTGGCAGGCTGCATTTGCTTTTGAAATCTGGACAGGCAGACAGGCACCCGTTGAAATTATGAAGCGGTCTCTAACTAAGATATTGACAAAAAATTATTTTTTTGATACAAAACATAAAAAATGATTCTCGGAATAGAAATAGAACCATCATCTGTTAAGATTGCAGCAGTAAGAAAGAAATATGAACTCATAGAATGGGAGATTTTTGATTTACCAGAAGGAATTGTTAGTTCAGATGGTGTTGCTGATAGCGATGCGCTTGCTCAAATTTTTATGAAGATTCCTTCCAAATTTAATATAAAAAACCCAAAGGCAGCTTTTGCAATCTCTGGTCCCACATATACAGCTGTAAGAATATTGAGCCTTCCTTTCATTAGCAAAGATGAGATAGTTTTAAATCTTCCTATGGAGCTTGATAAATATATTCCATTTAGTGTGAAAGAAGTATACTATGATTTTCACATTATTGAGCAATCAAAAGAAAAAGGCTCTACAGAACTACTTGTTGCAGTTGCTAACAGACAGATTGTTGATGAATATATAAATGCATTTGAAAAAGCAGGAATAAATCCAGTAATTGCAGATATAGGAGCAGTTGCTCTTTATAATATATATGAGCTTAATTATAATGAGGCATCAACAGTTGCGGTGGTAAACATCGGGCAGAATGTTATTAATTTTGCGATTGCGAAAAAAGATAGGCCTCTTTATATCAGAGACAGTACTAATAATTTTAATATCAATATAAATGAAGCCACAGAAGAAGAAATTAGAAACCTTGCAGATGAGGTTTCTACTGAAATATACAGACAAATTGAGTATTTTAAAATTTTCATGGAACACGAAGGAGTAGGAAGGATATATGTTACAGGATTTCCTGTGGTTTTTCCTTCTTTTATTTCATCAATTGAAGAAAGACTGGAGCAGGAGATCCTGCAATTTAATCCATTTAAAAAAATCAAAATTAATAAAAAAATTTCTTCAAAAATGCAGAAATACACCAATATTGCTTCTATATCTACTGGATTATCATTAAGGGGAACAGAGAAGATAAAATGATAAAGATCAATTTAATTCCCAAGAGAGAAATAAAAAAAGCTGGTAAAAGACTGGAAGGTAGGGTTTCAGGAGAGGTTTTAAGGAAACTTATAATTCCTGTGGGAGTAACAGTTGTTTTTCTAATATTAGTTTTTGCTTACTGTGAGATTACAAAATCGGATTTACAGAAAGAAATAGATACACAGAGAAAAACAATTGAAGGGCTTCAGAAAAAGATTGCAGAGGTTAAAAAATTTGAGACTATGAATAAAGATATAGAGATGAAAACAAAATTAATAGAGAACCTGAAGAAGATGCAATCCGCACCTGTGAATATACTGAGCATTGTAGCTAAAAAATTACCTGAAGGAATATGGCTTACCGGGCTCAGTTATGATGACTCCATAACAGTTGAAGGCTTCGGATTTTCTAACTTGAATGTTGTGGCTTTTGTGGAGAACCTTAAATCAGCAGAGCAACTGCAGGATGTTCACCTTGTAGAGTCTCTTCACACTGAGTATGAAAAGCAGAGTGTTTACAAATTCATTATAAAATTCAAATTAGGAGTGTAAAAAATGGATTGGGAAAGTCTTTCAAAAAGAAATAAGATTCTTTTAATGGCTCTGCCTTCTTTATTATTAATTGCTATTTTTATTTCAGTTTATTTCTTGCAAAGCATTGAAACCATAAATAAACTGAAGGCAGAAAGAGAAAGTTTAAATGAAGAAATACAGAGGGCAAATATGATTGTTAACAAATATGAGGAGTTAAAAATTTTGAATGTGGAACTACAGAAAAAGATGGAGTTTTTAAAGAGCCTTCTTCCAAAGGAGACAGAAGTTTCTGATGTGCTTAAAAAAGTATCTGAGATGGGACTTCAAAAAGGATTGATTGTGACTTCATGGAAACCAAAGGATAAAAAAATACACAGTTCTAATGAAATATATGAAATTCCAGTAGAAGTTGGGATGCTCGGAAAGTATCATACATTTGGAACATTTTTTGCCGATATTACTAAAATAGAGAGAATTTTAAATATTAAAAAAATGGAACTCAAGCGAGGTGATAAAGACCCTACTATGCTTAATGCAAACATTGTGGCTGTAACATATTCTTTAATACCTGAAGAAGAAAAGAAGAAAGTGAAAAAATGATTAAAGACAGAAGAAATTTAATTCTCGGGATAGCTATAGCGATTTTTGTTATTGCAGGCGCTCTTTTTTTCTTTTTCTATAAAGAACCACAAAAAATAGAGAGGGTAATATTAAATACACCGAGTAAAAAACTTGAAAGAGTTGAATTATCATCTGAATCTTTTCCTGTGTACTCCTATGACGCTCAGCAATTAAGGGATCCATTTGCTTCTTTAATTGTGAAAAGAGAGGAACGAAAAAAGGGTGTTTCACCTCTTGAAAGCTATGACATGGAAGAGCTCAAACTTACAGGAGTTGCATGGGATAAGAAGGGTGGTATGGCACTTATCCAAGCACCTGATGGAAGATTTTATATTATAAGAGAAAATGATAGAATAGGATTTAGTGGAGGCAGAGTTACGAAGATACTGAAAGATGCTGTGGAGATTAAAGAAAACAATAAAAAGACCACGTATATGAAACTCAGGGCAGAGGAGGGGGAATGATAAAAAAAATTTTTATTTCTTTAATTTTTGTATTTTTATTCACCTCTTATTTATTTGCGGGGCAGATCAAAGATGTAATTTATGAGGCAGACACATTAAAAATTCAGCTTACAGAAAAGACAGAATATAAAATTATCTCTCAGGACGATCCATTTAAAATAAGAATTGAATTTGTAAATACAGAACCCGGAACTTTAGGAAGAAAGATGTTTTTTCATGAAGGTCTGATAAGTGAAATTTCTGCTCAGGTTGTTGGCAGTAATACCCAGATTGAGATTCTCCTTGCAGAGCCTTTTAAATATGAAGTTAAGATGGAGGACAGTGTTCTGATTATTTCTCAAACTGAAACTGAGAAGACCGTAGCAAGCAAAATTATTGATTTAACAATGAGTGAAACAGAAGAAGGTTTTGAGGTATCAATTCAGGGAGATGGTGAGCTTCCAGAACCTTATGTAAAAAAGGTTGATGGGTATATAAATGTAAGTTTTCATGGAGTAAAACTTGATACTGAACCATCAGAAAATATACCCCTTTCTGTAAAAAGAGAAGGTGATGAACTTACCCTCAGTTTCTTTTTTGGAAAGGATTTCACAGTACAGCCTCTTTATCTTGGAGATGAGGTAATTCTTGATATTAAAAAGTTTAAAGAACAAAAAGTTAGCATGGAACAACCTGTGTTAGAACCTCCTGCACAGAAAATTGTTTCTGAAGAAAAAACAATTTCTCTTGATTTACAGGATGCGGATATTGTTGGAGTTTTCAGACTCATTGGAGATATCGGTGGTTTTAATATAATCATTCATCCTGAGGTAAAGGGTAAGATCACTCTAAAACTTATAAATGTTCCATGGTTACAGGCACTTGATGTAATATGTAAAACGTTCATGCTTGAAAAAGTCTTTGAAGGTAACATAATAAGAATTGCGCCGGTTAAAGTTTTTCAGGAGGAGAAAAAGCTTGAGGCTGAGACAAAAGATTTATTTAAAAAGGCAGAGGAAGAGCAGATTCGTATATTTGTTTTGAAGTATGCTTCTGTTGATAAAGTAAAAAACACTATAGAGGCATCCAAAATACTTTCACCAAAGGGGAACATATCAACAGATGAAAGAACAAGAACTATTATTGTTAAGGATATTCCATCTGTTTTACAGCAGGTTGCATCCCTTGTAGCAGACCTTGATAAGCCCACAAGGCAGATACTTCTTGAAGCAAGGATTGTTGAGATATCAAGCAGTTTTTCAAAAGCTCTTGGATTTGAATGGGGTATTAAGTGGATTCCTCCTGATGCAAGGACAACAATAGTAGGCTCTGTAGGAGCAGCAGCTGGAGGCTCCGCAAGCAGTGTTCCTGGAGGAACTGCTGAACTGGCAGTTAACCTGCCTGCATCAACAGGAACAATTACAGCACCAACAACTGCATTTACAGTTGGATATCTTAATCCAACTCAAACATTTGCTCTTGATTTAAGAATTTCAGCACTTCAGCAATCAGGCAAGGGCAAGGTTATATCAAATCCAAAGGTGATAACTCTTGACAATCAGAAGGCAAAGATAATTCAGGGAGCAAGTATTCCATATGGTGAAAAGGATGTTCAGAGTGGTCAGGTATCAACAAAGTTTAAAGATGTGGCAATAACAGTTGAGGCAACTCCGCATCTTATTGATGATAAATCAATGCTTCTTGATTTGAATGTTGTAAAAGAAGACCTTGTTGAATTTGTAAACATTGGTGGAGTTTATGCTCCCAGAACATTAAAAATAGAAGGAAATACAAAAGTTTCTCTGAAAGATGGTGAAACTCTCGTTATAGGTGGAATATATAAGAAAACTGATACCTTAACGGAATCCAAGGTTCCGGGGCTTGGAGATGTTCCTCTGCTTGGTGAGTTATTTAAGAGTCGAGGTAGGGATGAAACTCTATATGAGGTGATGATTTTTATTACTCCGAGAATTTTAACCTATGAGTAATTTGAGGGGGGGTGATAAAATTTTCAAAGTTTGCTATACTTTATAAAAAAAGCAAGCTTGTCTTACAAGCAATTAATTAAAAAAGGAGGTTGGTTATGAGAAGGTTATTTTTAAGGGAAGAGAGAGGTTTTACACTTATTGAGCTTCTGATTGTTATTGCAATCATTGCAATTTTAGCATCAATTGCCATCCCTCAGTACATGAAGTATCAGCAGAAAGCAAAAGTCAGCTCATATGCTGAGCCTATGGCAAGAGCATGTATGATGGACGCGTCTGCATACTGTGTTGAGAATCCAGGAACTTCACCAGTGCCTGCTGCAAGTTTGAAGAATTGCTCATCAGCTCCCATTACGATTTCAACTCCCGGAGGAAATGTTATATTAAGTGGAAATGATGCCATTGCATGTGATTCTACAGGTTCAATTACTTCTGGTGCTGTAACAGGTTCTTTGGCTGGAGTGGATGCTTATAAGGCATACTGCACTGTTCAAGCTGGTGGATTTAAATGCGAGATTAAATAATCTAAAGAGGGCAGGCTTACTGCCTGCCCTCGCTTTTATTGTTTTTGTCTACATTTTTTCCCTTCCTCCTATTCTTTCAACAGGAGATGGAGGAGAACTTATAACAGCTTCTTATGGACTTGGAACTCCCCATCCATCAGGCTATCCTTTATATGTTCAATTAGGTAAGTTTATAAGTTTTCTGCCTCTTGGTAACATAGGGATAAGAGTTGAACTTCTTTCAGTTTTTTTCTCAATTTTTACGCTTTATCTTGTATATTTTACAGTTTACAAAGCTTCAGACAGAAATAGTATGGGATACTCTTCCGCAGTTTTTTCAGTTATTCTTCTTGCTTTTTCTTATTCTTTTTTCGGACAGAGCATTGTTGCAAAGTTTTATACTCAGAATGCTTTCTTTGTAATGCTTCTTATTTTTTCAGGCATTCACATTGTTATAAACGGGTATGACAGAAGAATTCAATATTTTGCATCACTTATACTGGGTCTTACACTTTCAGGTCATCACACTGGATTTATGATGATTGTGCCTCTTTTTATTCTCTATTTATTTTATCTCAGAGAATTTTTAAAAAATCTGCCCCTGAGTATTCTCTTTTTTATTTCCGGTTTTTCAGTAAATCTTTATCTTTATCTGAGGGGTTTAAAGGAAAATCTTTTTAGCATGATACCCGTAAGTGACTGGAATTCCTTTTTGAATGTTTTTTTAAGAAAAACTTATGGAACAAGTTCATCTGTTGATTTGCCAGCATATGGTTTTGTTGATTTTTCAGGATATTTTTATGCCTTCAAAAACTATATGTATCTTATTCAGAAAAATTTTACTTTTTTTTCTATTCCTTTTTTCATTCTCGGTCTGATATGGCTTTTTAAGAAATCAAAAAAACTTTTCATATTTATTCTCCTATCCTTTATGGTATATTCTATTTTTCTTGCCAAGCTAACATTTTCTGTGCCAGAGCCTGACTCTCATACCCTGTATGTAACAGGACATCAGTATTTTATCCCGTCATTTGCAATTTACTGTGTAATCATAGGGCTGGGAATATATTTTATTTACACATTTTTTGAAAAATTTAATCTTGAACTTCTTAAAAAGACAGTACCTGTACTGGCTATTTTGTTTCCATTGTTGATGATTTTTGATAGACTTACTGATCAGCATCAGGGCAGTAATTATGTACCATATTCGCATACAAAGGAGATTTTCACATCTTTACCAGTAGCCTCAATTTATATGACCTATGGAGATAATCATGCCTTTCAGGCTTGGTATTTAAAACTTGTAGGCAGATACAGGGAAGATATCTGTCACATAACACTTGATGATTATAGAACAATGTTATGGGCTCTTCAGGGTTGCAAACCCTACAAGTTTTACAGGGGGCTCTTTCCTGAGTTTTTTGGTGGTGACCTTATAGATTTAGCAGAAAAGAAAAGATATTATTCAATTATTGCCATATCTGAAAAACATCCGCTTTACAATGTTGTTGAAAGCCAACCATATTTTTATAGTTTTATATATCTTCCTAAGGTCTCGGATAAAAAAGATTTTATGGAATTTTTCAATAAAAGAATGAATACAATAGAATCTTTCCTCAACTATGAAGACTGCCTTACTCATAGAACAGATGATTCCTTCACCCTTCAGCTCTGCAGATTTTCTTTGATTGGATATATCAGTATCGCAAAAGCAAATGAAACCCCTGAAGGAAAAGAAATAGTTTTTGATCAGGCAATAAGTTATGGAGATTGGACAGCTCCATTTAAAATAAAAGTAAAAGTAGGATATGAAAATGAGAAATACATCAATATTTATTATGCTGTGAAAAAATACAATGATTTAAATAAATTTTATCTGTATGAAGGAAAAAAATGAGAAAGATTGTTTTTGTTGTGGTATTAGTCATGTTTTTTTTAGTAATGAGAGCATTTATTTCACAGTATGACCTTATTGAGAAGGCAAAAAGAGTTGAAAATCCAGTTAGTGCTGTAAAATATTATGAGAGAGCTTTACTTTTTTATGTGCCTTTCAGCCCCTTTAATAAAGAAGCGATTGAAGGAATTCTTGACAGATGTAAAACTCTAAAAGAATCTGAACATAAACTTTATTGTTATGAAACCTTAAGAAGCAGTCTTTATCAGATAAGAAACTTTTATATTCCTTATAAATATGAGATAAAAACACTGAATCCTCTGATTGCAGAGCTTAAGACAGAAGAAATGATTAAATGGAAATACAACAGTCTTTCAGAAAAAGACCGTCAGAGTATTTATAATTATCATATGGAAATTCTGAAATATGATGGCTCACCCTCTATGCTCTGGAGTTTGGTTTCTGTTTTTTCACTTTGTGGGTGGATTGTTTCACTGATTTTTATTATTTTTAAAGGCTTAACAACTCCAATTAATAAAAAAAACTTGTTTGCTGGATTAGCAGGATACTTTATATTTTTCGGTCTCTGGCTTTTAGGACTCTGGATGGCATGAAAACTCTCATTCTTCCAATGTACGGGGTTGGAGATACTTTAATGATTACACCAGCAATAGAAGTTCTTAAAAAATCAACTGACTGCTGGATAGCCAATATTTGCATGTTCAGAAGCACATATGAAGTTTTAAAAGGAAATCCTTTTATTGATGACCTTATTTATTTTCCATTTATGGATAAAACAAAATTTCAGAGTTTTAAATTTATGATGTCTTTAAGAGGAAAGTTTGACTGTGCGATTAATTTTTATCCGTCGAACCGATGGCAGTATAGCTTTCTTAGCTGGCTCACTGGAGCAAAAAAACGTATAGGGCATAGATATATTAAAAGAGATATAAGAGGATTGAATTTTTTGAAAAATTATACAGTTAAAGAAAACGAAAAACTTCATAATGTTGAAGAAAATATAAGACTCTTAAAGTTTTTTGGTATAAATGTAAAAGATGCACCGTCCATGAGGATTTATTTTGATGAAGACGAGATTGAAGCAGGGAAAAGAACTGTTCAGGCAGTTTCCTCAAGAGAGATAAAAGTAGGAGTTCATACAGGAACAAGCAGTTTTAAAAAACATAAAAAAAGAAGATGGGCAAGGGAGAAATTTTTAGAGTTGATTAACAGTTTTCCAGATTTTGATTTTTTTCTTTTCGGTACAGAGGAAGAAAAAGAGGAAAATTATTTTATTTTAAATAATGCAAAGCATAAAAATGTGATTCTTTTTGAGAATGAACCAATAAGAAAAGTGGCAACATTAATAAAGCAGATGAATGTTTTTATATCAAACGATTCTGGTCTTATGCACATTTCAGCAGCTGTGGGCACACCTGTAGTCGCTATTTTTGGTCCTACAAATCCTGTTTGGGTTCGTCCATGGAAGGTGAAACACAGGATAGTTAAGGCAGATATGCCGTGTTCCCCATGTTTTTATTATTCACCAGAGCCACTTAAATGTAGAGCCAGCCTGGATTTTAAATGTCTTAAAGAAATTGATGTTTCAATGGTTAAAGAGGCATTAATTCAGATTATGATATAATTTACAGACATGAAAACTCTTGTTATTCTACCAGCATACAATGAAGCTGAAAATATTGATAAACTTATTCCGAGACTCCTTGAACAAGATGTTGAAATACTTTTTGTAGAAGATGCTTCAGAGGATGGAACAGCTGAAAAAATAAAACAATGGATGCCCAGCTCAAATAGAATAAATCTAATTCAAAGACCTGCAAAATTAGGACTTGGAACAGCATATATTGCAGGTTTTAAATGGGCACTGCAGCGGGATTATCAATACATATTTGAAATGGATGCAGATTTATCTCACGATCCCGGTGATATTCCAAGATTTATAAAAAAATGTGAAGAAGGTTACGATGTTATAATTGGCTCAAGATATACTCGCGGGACAATAAGTGTTGTTGGATGGGATTTTAGAAGGCTTATTCTTTCAAAATTTGCAAATAAATATGCAATAACTATATTGGGGCTTGGGTTTCTCACTGATGTAACAAGTGGGTATCGTTGCTACAGAAGAAAAGTGCTTGAGAATCTTGATCTTGACAGCATTAGATCAAATGGATATGCTTTTCAGATAGAAATGGTTTATAGGGCATATAAAAAGAGCTTTAAAATTGCTGAAATCCCTATAATATTTTATGAGCGAAACAGTGGTTCATCAAAGATGACTAAAAAAATCATTCGCGAAGCTGCAATAATGGTTTGGAGATTGAGATTTGGTAAATAAAGAAGTGATATAATTTAATATGTTCCAGTATGAAAAAGACTCTTTATTAAAAGTTACCGAAGAATTGAAAACTGCCTTAAGGAAGGAGTTTTTCTCTATGACTCTAACCACAGAAGAAAAGAGAGCCTTTGATATGGATTATGGAGATTTTGAAGTCATTGAGAAAGAAAAGGCTGAAGATTCTCTAAATAAGGCTCGTGAGTTTTTAATTATGGCTGAGGGGTTTTTGAATGAACTTATAAAAACTTTGAAAAAATAAAGTCAAATGGGTTGCTTCAGATTGGGATGGCTTAAAGAGCTTACAAATTGAGAGTTAATACTGCTAAATTCCTGATAATTTTTTATATATAAAAGGAAACATTGATTCATAAAAAGATGGGTAAAAAATCTTCCGTGGATAGATAATTAAATTTATTATACTTGAGAAATTTTATCTTTTTTGATGGAGGTAGAATTTTTTTTATGATCACAATAAAAATAAAGGGACATAAATTATGAATGAAAAAAGAAAAAA
>CAZDXM010000148.1:0-8090 GCA_964509535.1 uncultured Thermodesulfovibrio sp.
AAGTCTTGTGGATGATTCACAGGGTAAACAGACTACAATAGGTGATTGGGGATACGAACGCCGGATAAGATACTACTACATTCCTGTAGGGATTGTATGGAGCTACGAAATTCCACAGAACTGGAAGATTAAGGCATACGCAGAATATGACTTCTTCCTGCGTGGTAAGGTAAAGAGTTATCTCGGGTATCTTCCTGGATATGAAGATATAACGAATACCCAGAAATCTGGATACGGAGTTCGTGGTGGAGTAAATGTAAACAAAAAGTTTACAACATGGAGCATTATGGCAGGACCTTATGTTAAGTACTGGAAGATTAAGGATTCCGATATTACTTATGATTCATGGGGTAGAGGCTGGATTGAACCACATAATCGTTCTACAGAGATTGGCGGCATAATTATGGTTAATTTTTAAAAAGTAAACCAAAAAGAGTAGGGGATATCCCCTCCCTTTTTTTTATAATTTATAAATGATAGAGGGGGAGAATGAAAAAAGCAGCCAAAATTTCTTTTATAATTTTCTTTTTGTTGAGTTTTTATGGGTGTACGCCAAATGTTTATACAGTTACAGGGTGGGAGACGGGGAATATCATTAATCTAAAGTTTGCTAAGAATGTAGTATTAGTTGAGGATTACAAGTTTGAAACTTATGTAAGACACCAATTAGGTTATGTTGCTCCTTTTAATAAAGTTATAGTTAAAGGTAATGTTTCGAAATGTCTTATTTCAGAATTAAAAGGAGTTTTGCCTGGATATGCAGTAGTCAACGAGTTAAAAGAAGTAAATCCTGATGCAGAAATTATAACAGTTAAACCTATTGACGTTGACTTTAAAAAAACGTTTTCACAAAAATTTGCTGCTACTATAAAAGTAGAAGTTAAAACCAAGGGGAAGATAGAAACTGTTTCTGCAAAAGGGGAAGGTAAAAATTATAAAGATTCTCTAACCAATGCCTGTGAAAATACAGCAGAAAAAATACAAAAATTAATTATAGAACAAAAACAGGAGGTAAACTATGCAGCACAAACCAATTTTTAAACTGTTAACTGCCTTACTTTTACTTATTGCATCTCTTCAGCTTACAGGTTGCGGGCAGATGATCAGTGCAATTGAACACTCCGACATGCAGGTGAAGCTCAAGATGACAGACACTATTTTTCTTGACCCTGTCACAAAAGCAAAAAACAAAACTGTGTTTGTAACGGTAAACAACACTTCTGACATGCAGGAAGTTGACACAGGGATGTTACAAAACCTTATAGCGGGGAGACTCACTGCCAAAGGGTATCAGATCGTTCAAGACCCGATACAGGCAGGATACATTATTCAGGTAAACGTGCTTTACATGGATTACTACCGTCAGACAGGGACCCGTGAAGGAGCGTTAGAGGGAGCATTAGTTGGTGGGGGTTCTGGAGCAGTAATTGGACAGAGCAGAGATACCTCCATAGCATTAGGGCTTATTGGTGCACTTGCTGGCGGAGTTGGAGGAGCTATACTTGGAAAAGCGATCAAAGTGGAGACTTATGCAGGAGTCGTTGATATTGAGTTAAGAGAAAAGTCAGACAAGCCTGTTACAGGGCAAATAGTAACAAATGCACAGACAGGTTCAGCCACTACAATACAGACAAAACAGGAGATAAACACCAATTGGCAGATATACAGAACCAAGATTGCCTGCACAGCACAGCAAACAAATATTGATAAAAACGAAGCAGCAAGGGCAATAGCTGAAAGAATAGCAACACAGATAGGAGGAATATTTTAATGATAAAAAAAGCATGGGAATATATAAATAATTGCCTTAAAGACAGAAACAGTTTATATATGTTTGGACTGGGGATTCAGGAGATAATCGTTATATTTATAGGTTTTTTAATCCCTATTGCAGCGTTTGTTTTGATTATCTGGGCACTGGTTGATATTCTTAAAAGCGAATTTACAGGGTCAAACAAGATAATCTGGGTTTTGGTAGTTCTATTTTTGCCATTGATAGGTTCTATTCTATATTTTGTAATAGGGAAAAAACAAAAAATAGTTTCAAAATAACATGACCGAAGAAGTCAGACTGTGCAGTGCAATAAGAAAAATAAACAAAAGCTATTTCAGGATGGCTTAGAGCCTTTCCTGAGATAGATATATAAAATTAAGATTTTGAGGAAGGTAAAATGAAGAATGTACTGTTATACTTGATTGCTACTATCTTTATCCTTATGGGATGTTCAGCTACAGCTCCGGTGTCAAAGGTAGAATGGGAAGTTGGGCAAGTTTACAATCCTCAATTTGCTGAAAAAGTAATCATTGTTGATAAATTTGACTTTACTACTGAATTTAAAGAAGGGCTTAGGACTAAAGCAGTAATTAAGGGAGATATTTCTGACTGTATTGTAAAATCCTTGAGAAATAATCTCGTTGGTTATGCGGTTTTAAATGAACAGGATATAAGCAACATCTCTCCTCAGGCAAAAATCATCAGAATAACCCCTACAAAGGTAAATTTAAGTCGTAATTTCTGGGGAACAAAAACTGTAGGTGAAGTTTCTGTAAAAATGCAGATTGACGATTCTGTAAAAAATGTTGAAGGAGAAGGGAAAGGACCTCTTTATATGTATAAGATAGCTCTAACCGAAGCCTGTGATAATCTGGCATTGAAAATTGAAAAACTACAGAATAATAAAGGGAGACATATCAAATCCCAATGTTAAAGCAATTGAATTCAAAGGTCTTGCAACAACCACTCTCCGTCTTGCGTTACTTAATCTTGAAACTCTCAAAGCAATTGCAGGTTCTGGTCCAACAAAAATCGTTTTACCAATGGAATTAATAAAATTTTTTGATGTAAAGTTAAAATCTTGATATGTTTTGATTTGTGCTTAATTGAAACTCACTGGCATAAGCCGAAGGAATCACCTTCTTTTTTGTTATCCTGAAGGGGGTCAATACAAGTGTCAATCTTTTATTAAAAAACCAAAAGTGCTATATATTCTTTTATTGCTTTTGATGAAACAGAAAAATTACCAGAATTTGGCAGAAAACTGTAAATATTATAGTGACCATATCTTTTAAAATCAGCAGGATATGGCAAAACCTGAAGTCCTGTTTTTTCAAAATTTTTCAAAGCTCTTTTCATATGATAGGCAGATGTAATAAGAATAATCTTTTTAAAATCTCTCTGTTTGCATATCTGGGCAACATACAGAGCATTCTGTGATGTATCCCTGCTTTTATTTTCTTCAATAAGTTTATTTTCTTCAACTCCAAATTCTTTTAGAATCTCTGCCATAGCTTTACTGTCTGAAAAATTTTCCTCAATAGCTCCTCCAGAGACAATAACTGGAAGTTTTGTTTTTTTGTAAACCATATATCCACCCATAACACGGTTCATTGTATCCTCTGTAAGAAAACCTGAACTGTAACTTCCTCCACCAAGTATAACAATGGCATCAGCATTTAGTTTTTCAGGAGCTGTGTAGTTGCTTTCCAGAGGATATAAAATCAGATCCTTCACTGGTCCAATAGATATAAAGTAAATGAATAAAGCTGAAAAAATAGCGATGATGCGGACAAACTTTCTCTTTTTTTCTACAACAAAGATAAAAAGAAAAATAACTATTAGAATACCCGGAGGCAAAATCAATGAAGTAAAAAATTTTTTTAGAAAGAACATAGGATAAATTATACCAGAATTGTTTATTACACACAAACCTGCGTTATAATTAAAAATGGAAATAATAAGGATCCCAAAAATAATGAGAGAGATAACACGACAACTCAGAGCTCAGGGTAAGTCAATAGGATTTGTTCCCACAATGGGAGCTCTTCATGAGGGGCATTTATCTTTGGTAAAAAGGTCAAAGGAAGAAAATGATGTTACAGTTGTAAGCATATTTGTAAATCCTGTACAGTTCGCACCTGGTGAGGATTATGAAAGGTATCCGAGAGATTTTGAAGGAGACAGGCAAAAGCTTGAAAAATTTGAAATTGAATATTTATTTTATCCTGAGGTGTCATCATTTTATCCAGAAGGATACTCTACTTATGTTACAGTTGAGGGACTGAGTGAAAAACTCTGTGGCAGATTCAGACCCGGACATTTTCGTGGAGTTGCTACAGTTGTATGCAAACTCTTTAATATTGTAAGACCAACAAAAGCTTACTTCGGACAGAAGGATTATCAGCAATCCCTCATAATAGAAAAAATGGTGAATGATCTGAATTTTGATACAGAAATTATTGTATGTCCAACTGTAAGAGAAGAAGACGGTCTTGCAATGAGTTCAAGAAATATGTACTTAAATGAATTGGAAAGAAAGGCTGCAACTATTATTTACAAAACTTTAAAAGAGGCTGAAAAACTTTTAAAACAAGGGGTGAGTCCTGCGAAAGTTACTCTTAAGATGCATGAGATACTCAAAAATGAAAAACTTGTCAAAGAAATTCAGTATGCAGGGGTTTTTGATCCCTTAACACTTGAAGAGATTAGAGAAAAATGCAAGAAGTATTTACTCGCAATTGCAATAAAAATAGGAAATACACGCCTTATTGATAATTTAGTTGTTGAGTAGGTTTAATCTTTAAATGTTTCTTTTATTTCTAAGAACTTATCAAGGTTATTAAGAAATATATTTAGAAGCCTCGGGTCAAAATTTTTCCTTTCCTCATTTTTTATAATATTTATTGCTTGCTCAACTGACATGGCTGGTCTGTAAATCCTGTCTGAGGTCATAGCATCAAAAACATCACAGATTGTGACAATTCTTGCATAAATATGTATTTTCTCACCTTTTAGACCCCTTGGATATCCTGAGCCATCCCATTTTTCATGATGCTGTTCTGCTATTATTCTGGCTGCCTGAAGCGTTGTAAATCTTGGATGAGCCTCAAGGATTTTACCACCTATTACTGTATGGAGTTTTATTATTTCAAATTCCTGAGGTGTTAAGGGTCCTTTCTTTTTTAAGATATTATCTGGAATTCCAATCTTACCAACATCATGCAGTGGAGATGCATAAAATATTATATTTTGTTCAGTTTCTGATAGACCAGCAAACTGGGCAAGTAATTTTGAATAATAACTTAATCTTCTAATGTGTTGTCCTGTTTCTTCATCCCTGAACTCTGAAATCATACCAAGCTTTATAATCATTTCATATTCTGCTTCTCTTGCAGCCTCCAGAGCCTCTATTAATTCTTTTGTTTTTTTCTTTACTTCATTTTTCAAAATTTCATTCAGATTTTTTATTAAATCATGATATTTTTTAACATGCAGATTGTTAATAATTCTCAGTTTTAATTCTTCTGCATCAAAAGGTTTTGACACAAAATCATTAGCTCCTGTTTTTAAGGCTCTTTTTCTTTCCTTTTCATCACCTGAAAGAACAACAACAGGAATATGCGAGGTTTCTGGCTTTGATTTTAAAATTTCCAGAACTTGAATTCCATCCATTTTTGGCATTCTTATATCAAGAACTATAACATCAGGTATATTTTTTTTAACTATTTCCAGTGCCTCTTTTCCATTGCTTGCTGTAAGAATTATAATCTCTGGAGAGTCTGAAAATACTGCAGATATTAATTCCAGGTTTATTTCTTCATCATCAACAGCAAGAATTTTTGAGATTTCTTCAATCATTTTATGATATATTACCATAAATGATTGCACTATTGCAGAGAGTTCTAAAAGCATCAGTAATGGTTGATGGGATGATTGTATCTGAAATTGGAAGAGGTATCGTTGTTTTTCTTGGAATAGAAAAACAGGACACACAAAAAGATGCTCAGTATCTTGTAAATAAAATATCAAATCTTAGAATTTTTGAAGACAGAAATGGCAAAATGAACCTTTCAGTAAAAGATATAAATGGAGAAATATTGATTGTATCAGAGTTTACCTTAGCAGGAGAATGTAAAAAGGGAATGAGACCATCCTTTGATAAAGCAATGAATCCTGAGGATGCTCAGAGTCTTTATAAAGCATTTGTGGGGCTTATGATGCAGACAGGAATTCCAACAAAGGAAGGAATTTTCAGAAGTTTTATGCATGTATCCCTTGTAAACGAAGGTCCTGTAACATTTATAATTAAAAGCAGATGAGCAATGTTTGAAAGATTGAAGCAAAATCAATACTTTAATGAAGTTGTAAGTTTTTTAAAAAGGAAGAAACTTTATGATAGTTCATACATAGTTGGAGGCACTGTAAGAGATTTACTTCTGGATTGTGAATTAAAGGATCTTGATTTTTCCATAAAAGCCGACACAATAGCACTTGCAAGGGAATTTGCAAAACAAACTCACAGGAATTTTGTTCTTCTTGATGAATTTTTTTCAATAGGCAGGATAGTAAAAGATGATGTTACAGTAGACTTTGCAGAATTAAGAGCTGGCTCAATTGAAGCAGATTTAAGTGAAAGAGATTTTACAATAAATGCCATGGCAGTTCCTTTATCTCTGGACAAAATAATAGATCCTTTTGAAGGAATTAAGGACATAAAACACAAACTCATAAAAATGGTAAATGAAGAGAACTTAAAAAAAGATCCTTTGAGAATCCTAAGAGCGTATAGATTTCATGCCACACTCAATTTCGGGATAGATGACGAAACAAGACAGGCACTTAAGAGAAATTCTAATTTACTAAAATTAACTGCAAGGGAAAGAATAAAAGAAGAGCTATGGAAAATATTGTCAGTGGACAGTAGCATTGATACTGTTAAACTCATGATTGATGATGGAATATTTAATGCGATATTTAAAACTGATGAATTGTTACCATTAAAACCTGATCTGAAAGCATTTGAAACTGTTGAAAAAATTTTAAAGAAGCCAGAGATATTATTTTCAGAGTCATCTGTGGAAATCATCCAGAAGCATTATATACCAGTCTGCTTGAAATTTACTTCAATCTTTAATTTTCAGGCATCTGAACTTATCAAACAGATAAAACCTTCAAAAAAGGAACAAAGATTAGTTGAGAATCTGGTTAAGGCATCAACTGAGTTAAGAAAAATAGAAACACTTTTAGATAAAGTAAGATTTATCAGGAATTTTGAGCAGATTTTATATCCTGCTCTTATATATGGTTTAAGTCAGGATCCAGTTGCTCTTGCAAGAGCATGGTTTTACAGAGAAATCGATGAGTTTTACAGAAAAAGCTATATAAAAAATAAAAGAAAGTTGTCATTAATTACAGGTGAAGACATTCTTCAGCTTGGCTTTGAACCATCTCCTATAGTCGGACAGATACTTGATAGAATACAGTTGATGATTCTTGCAGGTAAAATTTCCAAAAAGGAAGAAGCCATTGAGGAAATAAAAAAGCGTTATTTTTTAAATATATTTCCACAGTGACAGTCAACTGCTACAATTGCAGGAAAATCTTTAAGCAGGAGTCTTTTAATTGACTCTGGTCCGAGTTCTAAAAATGTGACCTCTTCCACTGAAATTATATGTTTACTGAGCAATGCTCCTGCACCTCCGGTTGCCAAAAAATAGACTGCTTTGAATTTTTTTATTGCTTTTTTAACTTCATCTGAGCGCTGTCCCTTGCCAATCATTCCCTTAAGTCCAAGAGAAAGAAGCAGCGGAGTGTATGGATCCATTCTTGAAGAAGTTGTCGGACCTGCTGAGCCAATTACCCTGTTAGGTGGTGCAGGAGTTGGTCCAGCATAGTAAATAATTTGCCCCTTTAAAGGTATTGGCAGTGGTGCTTTATTTTCTATTAGTTCTACAAGTTTTTTATGTGCTGCATCCCTTGCTGTATAAACATATCCATTTATTAAGACCATATCACCAGCTTTAAGGCTCTCTATAACCTCCTCTGTAAGAGGAGTCTCAATCTTCAGCCTTAAGCCTTCAGCCTTCAGCCCTATCATATCTCTGCCTCCTTATGTCTTGCAGAATGGCATTGAATATTTACAGCAACAGGAAGAGAAGCAATATGGCATGGTGCATACTCAATATGCACAGCCAATGCTGTAGTGCATCCACCCACTCCCATTGCACCTATTCCAAGGGCATTTATCTCATTAAGTAATTCCTTTTCTAAATTTGCATAAAGGGGATTTTTATTTGGTTTACCAACTTTTCTT
>CAZDXM010000149.1:0-5073 GCA_964509535.1 uncultured Thermodesulfovibrio sp.
GTCATATAAGGAGGAAAGGGGATAAAAAGGGGATGTAAAAAATAGTTAAATGAAAAATTTTGTATAAAAATCTCCCTTTAGAGGACTCTTAGAGTCAAAAAATCACTCTTTAAAATCTCTATCGGCAATTTTAGGGAAAAAGGTTTGCTTGCTAAAAATATATTTTTCAGGGTAAAATTAAATTTAAATTTAGTTTGGAGGAGGAAATGAAAGAAAAGATTCATCCTGAATACAAAGAAGCAAAAGTCATATGTGCATGTGGTGAAACATTTATAACACGTTCAACCAAGCCTTTAATAAAGGTAGATATCTGTTCCAAATGTCATCCATTTTATACTGGTAAGCAGAAAATTGTTGATACAGAGGGAAGAGTAGAGAAATTTATAAAGAAATACGGTAAAAAATAACTTACAAGGAGTTTTGAGGGTTAGAATGCTTATGTTTTTCTAACCCTTTTTATTTTTGAAAATGATGAAAAATTATCCAATAGGTGGCCAGGCTGTAATTGAAGGTGTAATGATGAAATCATCAAAGGGATGGGCTGTAGCTGTAAGAAATCCCGAAGGGAATATTATAATCAAATCAGAAAAGTTTAAAAAACAGAAATTTTTAACCAAAATACCGTTAATAAGAGGATTTTTTATACTTCTTGAAACTTTATGGCTTGGTTTGAAAGCAATAGATTTTAGCAGCAAAGTAGTTTTCAAAGAGGAAAAATCCAGTCCGTGGAGTCTTGCCCTATCTTTATTTTTAGCATTTTTGATTGGTTTTCTGCTCTTCATTGTTATACCTCTTTATATAACCAGAATCACAGGCTATGTTTTTGATATAGTTTCTAAAAATTCATTTGTTTTTAATTTAGTTGATGGCATATTGCGGGTTCTGGTATTTACCGGATATGTGTTTGTAATAAGTTTGTGGCCGCAGATGAGAAGAATTTTTGCATATCATGGGGCTGAACACAAAACAATAAACGCTTTTGAATCTAATGAGATTTTAAATCCTGAATATATCAAAAAATACTCCAGACTGCATGTAAGATGTGGTACAAGTTTCATATTTATAGTGCTTGTTATAAGTATTCTTGTCTTTTCAATGATTCCATCTTCATGGAGTTTTATTTTGAAAGCTGCTTCAAGAGTTGTGCTGTTACCTTTAATTGCTGGAGTATCTTATGAAATTTTAAAACTATCTGCAAAATGGCAGAAAACTTTGATTGGAAAAATTATTATATTTCCAGGTCTACTTTTTCAGAAAATAACCACAAAAGAACCTGACACTTCCCAGATAGAAGTCGCCTGTGAGGCCCTGAAAGCGGTATTAAGTTTTTCTTACATGGAGACATAAATGCTTGAAAAACTGATAGAAATAGAGGACAAATATGAAAAAATAACAAAGACACTTTCTGATCCTGCTGTGCTTTCAAACAAAGACGAATACATGAAGTATTCAAAGGAAAGGCTCAACCTTGAACCAATTGTAACAAAATTCAGAGAGTATAAAAGAATTCTTCATATGATTGAAGAAGCAGAAGAAATTCTTAAAAGTGAAGAAGAAGATTTAAAAGAACTTGCTCAGGAGGAGTTACAGTCACTAAAAAAAATAAAGCCACAGCTTGAACAGGAACTTAAAATTTTACTACTTCCAAAAGATCCAAGAGATGAAAAGAATGTAATTCTTGAAATAAGAGCTGGCACTGGTGGAGAAGAGGCAGCTCTTTTTGCAGCAGATTTATTCAGGATGTATTCAAAATATGCTGAATCAAAAGGTTGGAAAATAGAGATTATAGATGCTCATCCTACGGGATTGGGAGGTTTCAAAGAAATAATAGCTTCAATTTCAGGTAAGGGAGCTTTCAGCAGACTTAAATACGAAAGTGGTGTGCACCGTGTTCAGAGAATTCCTGTAACAGAGGCATCAGGCAGGATTCATACATCAACTGCCACTGTTGCTGTACTGCCAGAGGCAGAAGAAGTTGATTTAAAAATAGATGAAAAAGATTTAAGAATAGATACTTTTTGCTCATCAGGTCCAGGAGGGCAGTCTGTGAATACAGCATATTCAGCAGTTAGAATTGTTCATATTCCAACAGGAATCACTGTTCAGTGTCAGGATGAAAGGTCTCAGATTAAAAATAGAGAAAAAGCAATGAAGGTTTTAAGAGCACGGCTGTTTGAAATTGAAAGGCAGAAAAAAGAGGCAGAAAGAGCTAAAGAAAGAAAGGAGCAGGTTGGAACAGGTGAAAGAAGTGAAAGAATCAGAACCTATAATTTCCCTCAAAATAGAGTTACAGATCATAGAATCGGACTTACACTCTACAAACTTGAACAGGTTTTAAATGGAGAAATTGAGGAGATAATTGATGCTTTAATATCTTACTATCAGGCTGAAAAGCTTAAAGAAATGTGAAGGCTCTTGATAAAATAAGAGAAATTGTCTTAGCTTTTAAAAATCAAAACTTAGAATATCCAGAAAAACAAGCTCAAGAAATTGTCTGTTATGTAATAAGGATAGAAAAAACAAAGCTTTTTACAGAAAATCCTGATATAACACCCAGACAGGCTCACCTTATTGATTCCTTTGTTCAGAGACGTTTAAAGAGAGAACCGCTTCAATATATTCTCGGTAAATGCGAATTTTACAATATCAAAGTAAAAGTGGGACCGGGTGTTCTAATCCCGAGACCAGAGACAGAAATTCTTGTTGAAGAAATTATTAAAAGAAAGAAACTGATTGCAGACAGAGGTGATAAAATAATTGATCTGTGCACAGGTTCTGGATGCATAGCACTTGCAGTTGGTAGAAATATCCCTGAATTTCAGGTGTTTGGAGCGGACATATCTGAGAAAGCAATTTTTTATGCAAAAGAAAACAAAATTCTGAATAAAATCAAAAACACTCATTTTATAGTTAGCAATCTTTTTGAGCCATTCAAGAAAAAAACATTTGCATGCATTGTTTCCAATCCTCCTTATGTGAAGACAGAAGAAATTAAAAGACTGCAACCAGAAATAAGAGACTATGAACCGCTTGAAGCTTTGGACGGAGGCTCTGATGGATTGAAATTTTACAGAAAGATAATAAAAGATGCAAAGGAGTATTTAGTGAAAAAAGGATTAATTTTCTTTGAGATCGGATCAGGTCAATCAGAAGCGATCCAAAAAATTGCATCAAGCAATGATTTTAAAATAGTATCATTATTGAAAGATCTTGCAGGATTTGAAAGAGTTATGATATTAAAAAACAAATAAAATGAAAATGCGTGAATTCGTTATATTTTTGTTCTTAATTTTATTTCCTCATGCTCTTTGTGCTGAGGAATATATAATCAATTCTGTTCCCTTTTTTTCTTCAAAAGATTTTCAATGCGGTCCTGCTTCAATGGCTATGGTTTTCAATTTTTTAGGAGTTAAAATTAACCCAGATGAAATATCAGAATATATTTATAGTAAAGGAGCACGCGGAACAGCAGAGTTTGATATGATTTTATTTGCAAAAAGAAACGGCTTTAAGACGCTGCAATATAGAGGAAGCATTGAAGATATAAAAGATAAAATTAAAGCAGGAAGACCTTTAATCGTGATGGTTGATGAAGGTTTATGGTTTTATAAAAAATACCACTACATGGTTGTTGTAGGATTTGATGATTCAAATGTTATAGTAAATTCAGGACAGGAGGAACATAAAAAAATAAACATTTCTCATTTTTATAAAAAATGGAGCAAAACAGATTTCTGGACACTTTTAATAGAAAGATAAGATGAGGAGGCAAAGGTGACTAAAGTGCTTGCTATGGTGCTTGCAGGTGGGAAAGGCGAGAGACTTTTCCCGCTTACATCTTTTAGATCCAAACCTGCTGTTCCTTTTGGTGCAAGATACAGAATAGTTGATTTTGTTCTTAGCAATTTCGTTAACTCCGAGATTTTTTCAATTTATCTTCTTGTTCAGTATAAATCTCAATCACTTATTGAACATATCAGGCAGAACTGGTTTTTCTCTTCTGTTGGAAGTAATCATTTTGTAACAGTTGTTCCTCCTCAAATGCGTATGGGTCCAGAATGGTTTCAGGGAACAGCAGATGCAGTTTTTCAGAACATAGGATTGATAAAGGAACATAAACCAGATATTGTTTTAGTTTTTGGTGCTGACCACATTTACAGGATGGATATAAGGCAGATGATAAAGTTTCACATAGATAATAATGCTGAAGTCACAGTAGCAGCCAGACCCATACCAATAAAGGAGGCTTCATCATTCGGTGTTATTGTTGCCCAGCCAGACCAGACAATTACAGGATTTCAGGAAAAACCAAAACAACCTCAACCAATGCCTGACAATCCTCAGATGGCATATGTATCAATGGGAAATTATATTTTTAATGCAGATGTTTTAGTTAATGCATTAATTCGTGGTGAGAAGAAAAAACACAATGACTTTGGTGCTCATGTTATACCTTCACTTGTTGAAGAAGGATGCAGGGTTTGTGCATATGATTTTGCCAAGAATGAAGTTCCAGGTATTAAACCATATGAAGAAAAGGGTTACTGGAGGGATGTTGGCACAATCAGAGCTTATTTTGAAGCTCATATGGATATGCTCGGCGAAAAACCTGTTTTTGAGATTTACAACAGGATGTGGACCATTTTCCCATCAAGATATGACAGTCCACCGGTAAAAATTCTTGATGGACATATAAAAAATAGCGTTATTGCAGATGGGGCAGTTATTTATGGTGGGAAAATAGAAAACTCCTTTGTAAGAAGTGGAGTAATAATTGAAGATGGGGCAGAGGTGAGGGATTCTCTCATAATGGATGATGTGGTTATAAAAAGAAATAGTAAGCTTTACAGGGTTATTGTTGATAAAAAAAATGTTATCTATGAAGGAGAACAGATCGGGTTCTCACCAGATAAAGATCGCTTCCGCTGTTATATAGATTCATCTGGAATATGTATCATTCCCAGAGCCGCAAGATACAATGATTGGTTAAAAGAATCATGTAGACTCTGAAGTCTCTCAATTCAGCTTAATCCAATTTTAAGATATATAATAAAATTTATGACAGGGATAATA
>CAZDXM010000150.1:0-12673 GCA_964509535.1 uncultured Thermodesulfovibrio sp.
CCCTTGTATGTTAAAAGACAGTGCATGCACTGTCTGGATGCTGCATGTCTTTCAGCATGTTTTGTGGAGGCATTCAAGAAAACTCCTGAAGCTCCTGTTTTATATAATCCAGCTGTCTGTATTGGCTGCCGCTACTGTATGGTTGCGTGTCCCTTTGATATCCCAGCATATGAATACTATGAGCCACTCAATCCTCAGGTCACAAAATGCACTATGTGTTATGACAGGCTGGTTAAAGGGAGTGTTCCTGCATGTGTTGAGATATGTTCTGCAGGCGCTTTAACATTTGGTAAAAGAAGTGAAATTATAAAACTTGCTCATGAGAGAATTCTCAACAATCCTGGCAAATATGTAAATTATGTCTATGGAGAGCATGAAGTAGGAGGCACAAGCTGGCTATATATTTCTCCAGTTCCATTTAATGAGATAGGATTCAGAACAGATCTTGGTAAAACTCCTATACCTGAATACAGCAGAAGCTTTCTTTTCGCAGTAAAAATGTTTGAGATAGTGGGTGCATGGCCACTTGTTTTTGGAGCATACTATGCATTATCAAAAGCTAATAAAAAATCTTCATCACAGTTAAAGGGAGAAAGCCATGACGACAAATAATAATTCATGGTTCAGAGAAAAGATTCTTCTTGGCAAAAGCTTTAGTGAATGGATTAAAGAAAATATTACCTTAGGAAATGCTATTTTATATTTCATCTTTCTTCTTGGACTCTTTGCAATGATATACAGGCTTATCGTTGGACTTGGTCCATCCACAAATCTTTCAGATACCTATCCATGGGGTTTTTGGATTGGATTTGACATTCTTGTTGGAATTGCTCTTGCTGCACCAGGTCTTACTGTTGGCACAGCAGTTCATCTTTTCGGTATGAAGGATTATCATCATTTTGCAAGACCTGCAATTCTTTCAAGTCTTACAGGTTATGTATTTGCAGTTTACGCACTGATGTTTGACCTCGGTCGTTACTACAGAGTGCCTTATTTAATTGGATGGTCATGGGGATTTGAATCCATCCTGTTTCTCATCGGCTGGCATTTCTTCCTTTATATAAATATCTGTCTTATAGAGTGGGCTCCTGCACTTTTTGAGTGGTTAAATCTTGAGAAAGCTCGCAGATTCTTTTCAAAACTCGCCATCTGGGCAACAATATTTGGAGTAATAATAGCAGGAGGTCATCAGTCAGCACTTGGAGGGCTTTTCCTTGTAGCTCCATCAAAGGTTCATCCACTTTGGTATTCTGCTTTGCTTCCTGCATTCTTCCTTCTTTCAGCAGTTTTTGCTGGAATATCAATGGTAATTGTTGAAGGCACAATAACTCATAGAGTTTTCCGTGAGCAGCTAAAGGATCTTGACCATGCAGATTTTGACAGAAAAACAATAGGTCTGGGTAAGGCAACAGCAGCAGCCCTTTACATTTATCTTATTCTTAAAGTATTTGATTTAGCTCATTATGATAAATGGCATTATCTCAATACTCCCTATGGCTGGTGGTATTTATTAGAACTTGTAGGATTTGTTTTGATTCCTGCACTGGCTTTTACATCTGCAGTCAGAACAGGGAATGCAAAGCTTGTAAGAATCACAGGGTTTGTTACAGCATTTGGTGTTATATTAAACAGGCTTAATGTAAGTCTGGTTGCATATAACTGGTATTTGCCATTTTCCCAGAAATACTATCCAAAATGGACAGAGCTTGCTTTAAGTGCAGGTGTAATAGCAATGCTGCTTATTACTTATCGTTTTATAGTGAATCGCATGGCTATACTGAGAGAACATTCCCATTAAATATTAATTTTATTGGGAAATTTTATTTGGAACAGTCCGTTTAGTGCCTTCTTTTGATTTATTAATTTTATTTAGGTTAAAATATTTTTATTGCGCCTGTAGCTCAGAGGATAGAGCAACTGCCTTCTAAGCAGTGGGTCGGGGGTTCGAATCCCTCCAGGCGCGTATCTTCTTCAGGAAGCATGTTCAGCAGGAACAACAGGACTGCCGAGTTCAAGAACATTTTCAGTTGCAAAAATTTTTTATTTGTGTTTTTATAAAATATTTAAAGCAAAAATTCAATGATGAACATAGAAACAGAGGAGCTTAAAAACCTTATTCCATCAATAATAGTGGACAATTACTATAATGTGGTAGCATTGAATTCTACCGCAGAGAAAATGTTAGGTGATGTAAAAGGTGAAAAATGTTATAAAATCCTTTATGGTTTTAATTCTCCATGCTATCAGAGAAATATAATTTGTCCTGTTTATCATAAAGAATCACGCATAGATACAATCAATCTTGATTTTGAGTCCTATCTCCGCAGTTATGGCAGTATTCCAATGGGAGGTCTTTTTTATGAAAGCTTCATAAACATTACAAAAATGGAACTAATCAGATCAGCAATTATGGATCCTCTGACAAATTTATACAATAAAAGATTTGTGGAAAATTTTTTAGATAAAACATTCAACTTCTGGAAAAGATACAGGCAAATTTTTTCTGTTATTTACATAGATATAGATAACCTAAAGGAAATAAATGAAGAATTTGGGCATTTAAACGGTGACGAAGCTATTAAAAAAGTCTCTTCCTGTTTGAAAATAGGTATACGTGCCTCAGATGTTGCTGGAAGATTAGACGATGGCGAATTTTTAGTTGTTTTACCACGCACTGCAATCAATGAAACTAAAGGTGTTGCTCAAAGAATAAATAAATGTATTGATGAAATCAGATTTATTAAGAAAATCTCTGCAAGTATAGGTATAACAGAGACAATTGATACGGATGAAAACTATAAAGAAGTGCTTGAAAGGGCTAAAAAAGCAGTTTATAGAGTTAAAGATTCCAAGACTTCTTTTCCTGAATAAATTAGTCATTAATCCTTACCAGCAAGTTTGACAGAGAGCCAGAATATTATTTATTATTGATTTATGGCGGGCGTAGCTCAACGGTTAGAGCACTGGATTGTGGCTCCAGGTGCTGCGGGTTCAAGTCCCGTCGTCCGCCCCATTTTTTAATTTTAGAAGGTTATCTTAATTACCATTATGAAAGTTGAAGAATTAATGACAGCTAATCCAGTTACTTTAAATCTTTCTGATAAAATCCAGAAATTAGTAGAGTTATATTTAAAGCATAAAATAGGAAGCGTTGTTATTGTAGATAACAGTAAAGAACCTGTACAAATTATAACATTAAGGGATCTACCGAAGATATTTTTCCTTCAACCTCCTCCTAAAAATATTTCTGAAACATTAGAGAAACTGTTTAAAAATAAGAAATCTTTAATAACTATTTCCTCTGAAAAAGCTTTTAGTGAGGCTCTAAATTTAATGAAACAGTGCAATATAAGTCATTTACCTGTTATTAATAAAAACAAAAAATTATCAGGGATTCTAAGCTTGAAAGATATAATTAAGAAGTTTCCAGAAATTATCTATATAGACCCACTTACAGGTGTTCATAATAGAGCTTATCTTGATTTTTTAAAAACTAAATTAAAAAGATTAAAAAGTTCTACTACTGTTTTAATGATAGATTTAGACAATTTTAAAAATCTGAATGACATTTATGGTCATTTAATTGGAGACAGTATATTAAAAAAATCTGCCCAAACTTTGAGAAATAACATAAAAGCTTCTGACGATATTATAAGGTATGGTGGAGAAGAATTTGTTGTTATAGCTTACAGATGCGATTTCATAGAAAGTAAAAAATTAGGAGAAAGGTTAAGAAAATCTATAGAGAAAATAAAATTTAAAAACATTCCGGAATTAAAAATTACCGTAAGCATTGGAATAGCACCATATGAACCTAAGGAAGATATTTCAGAAGCTATACAAAAGGCTGACAGAGCAATGTATAAGGCTAAAATGCTTGGTAAAAATAGAGTAGAAATCTGGGAATAAAACATTCTCGCAAAAGTTGATGAGAAAATAAATTAGTCAAATCAAGGTTGAATCTTTAAATCTCTTTTTTCCATAATACTTACTTGTATGAAAAACTTAATGAATTTCATTATAGCAAGACTTGATGGTGAAAAAATCAGTGATTCCAAATACAGGTATTATATTGAAGATCTTGTGAGAAAAGGAATAGGAGGTTTTGTAGTTTTTGGAGGGGAATATGAATCAGTAAAAAATTTCATTGCCTATATCCAGAAAATTTCAGAGAAGCCTCTTATTATTGCTTCAGACATTGAAAAAGGAGTGGGTCAACAGATAAAAGGTGGCACAATGATTCCATCTCAAATGGGAATTTCAGCAGGATTTGATTTAAATAAAGATAAAAATGATCTTTATTCATTGTATTCAATTGTTATAAAAGAAGCAATGGATATAGGGATAAATCTTGCACTTCTTCCAGTTTTGGATGTCAATACTGAGCCTAAAAATCCAATAATATGCACAAGAGCTTTCTCAGATAATGCTGATGTTGTTTCAGAATATGGCAAGTTCATTATAAAGCTATTTGAATCTAAAGGTTTATTAACCTGTGGAAAACATTTTCCAGGTCATGGTGGTACACAAATAGATTCACACCTTGAACTTCCTGGTTTTATTTGCGATATTGAGACACATCTTAAGCCTTTTAGGGAAGCAATTAAAGTTGGAGTTTCCACAATTATGGTAGGACATATAGTTGCTTTTGATATAGACCCCGCATCGCTTTCAAAGAAAGCAATAAATGGAGTATTAAGGCAGGAACTGGGGTTTAAAGGAGTTGTTCTTACAGATGCAATGAATATGAGAGCTTTAATGGAATATGATAACCCTAACACACTTGCTTTTAAGGCAGGAGCTGATATAATTTTACATCCCGAAGACCCGTATACTGCTATGCAAGAGATAAAAAAAGCGTATAAACGGGGATTGATAAATGATAATAGGATAAGAGAAGCTGACAAAAGAATCAGTGAAATAAGGGAAAAGATAAAAAAATCTTTTTCTAATAAATTTTTTATGCCTTATCAGGAAGAGATAAGGGAAGAGGAATATTTACCTCTAATCCATAAAGCATTCAAAAAAACAGTTACTGTTATAAAAAATGAAATAGATGATTTCGGGTCTCATAAGATTATTCCTTATCTTGCAGGAGCGTATACTGATGAGATAAAAGACATATTTAGGAATTATTTTGGTTTAGCCTATGACCTGGAAGATTACAGACCATCAAAGGGGATACCTTTAATTGCAACATTCACAAATATCAGAGCAGCGGGGATTGAATATTTACTAAGGGGACAGCAAAACCTGTTAATCAGGGAAATTGTAACAAATAATGAAGCAATTGTTGTGTCTTTTGGTAGTCCCTATGTTCTAAAGCCTTTTAAGAAGGCGAAAGTGATAATTTCAGTTTATGATTCCCATGAACTTGCTGTGCTTGCCTTTCTTGATGCGTTTAATGAAGGGTTCAAAAATACAGGCAGATTACCGGTAAATATAGAATGGTTTGATGACTAAAAGAACAAAGGATATAGCAGTTGTAACAGTTCTTGGTTTTGCTTCAGGTTTACCTTTCCCACTTGTGAGTGGAACATTACAGGCATGGCTTACTCAGGAAGGAATTGACATAAAAACTATAGGGATACTTACTATTTTGACTTTTCCTTATAGCTTTAAATTCCTCTGGTCTGCATTCTTTGACAGATTCAGCATTCCAAAACTTGGAAGAAGGCGAGGATGGATTTTAATCTGCCAGATACTTATTTTATCTGGCATGATATTGATGATTGTTATTACACCATCATATCTTTTAATTTTCAGTATTATAGTAGCAATGATTTCATTTTTTTCAGCCTCTCAGGACATCTCAATAGATGCTTACAGGACAGAAATACTTAAACCAAAGGACAGAGGGCTTGGAGCATCTCTTGCTGTAACTGCCTACAGGATTGCACTCATTGTTGCAGGTGGACTCTGTCTGTTACTTGCTGACCATTTTGGCTGGCAGAATGCTTTAATAATTATAACTTCTCTTTTAATTTTAGGCATAATTACGACTTTATTAGCAGATGAGCCTGATGGAATTAAAAAACCTGCTTCACTAAAAGAATCATTCATAGAACCATTTAAGGATTTATTAAAGAGAGATAAAAGTATTTTGCTTCTTTTATTTATTATACTTTACAAACTTGGCGATGCCTATGCAAGCTCATTAAGCACGGCATTTTTCATAAGAGGTGTAGGATTTTCTTTAACAGAAGTAGGTACAGTCAATAAAATTGGCGGGCTTATTTCTGCAATTGCAGGTTCTTTACTTGGAGGTTTTCTTCTTATCAGAATGAGTCTTTATAGAGCTATAATCTGGTTCGGGATTTTTCAAGCTCTATCAAATTTGATGTTCATGGCACTCGCAATAGCAGGTAAAAGTTTTTTGCTTTTTGTAGGCACTGTAGTTGTTGAAAATGTAACAGGAGGAATGGGAACAACAGCATTTTTAGCACTTTTAATGGGACTTTGTAACCGAAGTTTTGCTGCAACTCAGTATGCTGTGCTTTCATCTTTAGCATCATTAGGAAGAGTAATAATAAGTCCCACATCAGGTTTTGTTGTTGAGAGCATAGGCTGGTCAGCTTTTTATTTTATAACTTTCCTTGTAGCAATTCCGGGTTTGATTTTTGCTATTGTTTTAAAAAAAGTTATATTTTCCATTTCTGAAAAATGAGGATTTTATCTTTTTCTCCACCACGCAGCAAGCAATGAACCTGAGATATTCTGCCACAGACTGAAGATGGCGCCTGCAATTGCAGATAAAGCACCGAAATGCACAATGGCAAGTGATACCGCAAGTCCTGAATTCTGCATCCCCACTTCAATAGCTATGGTTCGTTTTGCTTTTTTATCAAATCTGAGTAACATTGCTATCAAGTAACCCAAAAGGAGTCCTGCACCATTATGCATCATTACGACAAGTATTGTTAAAAGACCAACTGTAAAAAGTTTCTCTGCATTTGCAGAAATTATACCAGCTATAATTACTGCGATTGCCAGAACAGAAATTGATGGCAGTATATGTATAAATGTTTTGATTCTTTCCTTAAAAACAAGTCTTACAATAATACCTAATGCTACTGGTAAAACTATAACCTGCATTATGGAGAAAAACATTGATAAAACATTTACATGAACCCATCTACCTGCATAAAAATAAGTTAACAGTGGTGTTATAATTGGTGAAAGCAGGGTGCTTGCCGTTGTCATAGCAACTGAAAGGGGAACATTGCCATTGGAAAGATATGTAATCACATTTGAAGCAGTACCTCCCGGGCATGTTCCGACCAGAATAACACCGATTGCAAGCATTGATGGCAGATTGAAAATTATACACAAAATATAAGCAACTAAAGGCATGACAATATACTGAGCAGAGATACCAATAATAAGTCCCTGAGGATATTTGAAAACTAAAACAAAGTCTGATGGATGAAGTGTAGTTCCCATGCCGAACATGATGACACCAAGAAGAAGCGGAATATGCTGAATTAGTCCTTTGAAAACCGGTGGATAAAGAAACCCAGCAATTGAAAATAGAACTATCCAGACAGTAAAGTATTTTTCTATGAGGTGTGTAACTTTTATCATATAAAAAACTTTTTCCTGCCCTGTTTAGTTTAATTTATATTTTTGATTTCTAACAAGGCATTTATTATTAAAGTTTCCTGAAAGAGTCGGTTGACATTATATCCCCCCTTTTTTTACACTAAGCAAATTTAAAAAGGGAGGAATTTATGAGAAAAGCGGTCGGAATTATTTTTTTATGTTTATTGTTATTGCTCCCGTGCGGTTTATTTGCAGGCGACTTAATAGCAAAGGATCCCGTTAATGGGTCTGCAGATAAATCAACGAGTGGAATAACAAATGGTATTAACAAAGGCGTTAATGCAGTGATTGATAGCCTTCAGAAAAGTCCTGAGGCTCCTGATTGGCTGAAAAGGATTAATCTTAAATTTGAGATTCAAGACAAATATAAACCTACATATGAACTGGAAACTGTGCAACCTCTTTATATGACAGATAAAGAGGCAATTTTTACCCAGCTTAATGCGAGAACAAGAGGTGGCGAGCAGACATACAACCTCGGATTAGGTTACAGAAACATAGTAGTTGATTGGCTTATACTTGGTGTAAATGCTTTTTATGATTATACAACATATTATGACCACAGGAGATATGGTTTTGGTTTTGAAGCATTGGGTAAAAGATATGAGGCAAGGATGAACACATATTTTGGAGACTCTCATGAAAAAGAAGTAAGCACAGGTGTTTTCCAGAGGGTAATGAACGGATATGATTTTGAAATCGGTGGCTCCATTATTCCTGTAAGGGTGCTTGAAGATTTAAAGATATTTTTAGGTTATCAGAATTTTAATGCAAAATATACAGACGATTTAAAGACATATCAGGTAAGAGTAACATATCCCATTACACAATATACAGGCATAGAATTTAGGGCAATGAAGGATGAGAATAAAGCAGAGAGGTATTATGTCCAGCTTACTTTTGGACTTGATATTCCGCAAAAGGTTAAGAAGACAAAGGATGGGAAGGATATAGATTTAAAAAAGAAACTCCTGCAGCCTGTAGAAAGGATAAAGGATATTGTTGTTGAACAATATTCCAAAGCAGGAGGCGGAATTACAGTGAAGATAAAGAGGGGGAACTAATATGAGAAATATAGTTTTGGCAATAATATTTCTATTTTTATTTGTTGGCATATCCAGCGCAGCAGAGGTAGGCATAAATTATGACGCCCGTATGGTATATAATGTTACGGTAAAAAAGGTTGAAGTATATAACAGCACAACAGGACAGTGGGTAACAGTAACAGATACACCCACAACATTTAACATAGCATCTGCTACTTCTGCCAATACAGCTGTAGGCAATATGGTATCAGGCGTAACCGTACCTAATGGGACATATACCAAGGTAAGAGTGACAGTGAGCAATCAGTTCGGTATTAAGGCATGCGATAATAGCGGGAGCAACTGTACGGATGGCACGCAAACAATTGCTACACATACTCTGGCAACTGCTAATGCAGGTAGCTATGCTACGGCTTCCACTGTTACCACTGTCATTGACTTTTCATCAGTGCCTGGAATCTCTACATGCCCTGCTATCCCTTTATGTTATTCAGGCAGCGATCTGGTAGTGACAGATGATATATCATTTACAGTTGGAGCAGGCAGTGCTCCAAAGACAATAAGTGTATCCTTTGATGTTGATGGAGTATTGAAATATGAAGCTGGACCCCCTACTGAATATATATCACCAGGAACGCCCGGTGTAGATGTAGACATAGAGTAACCTATATTTTTTATAGCATGGCAGGGCATGCAATAGCATGCCCTGATTTTGTTTTAATCCACAGACATTAAGCCTCCCTTTTATAGTTTTAGTGCCTATAAAAGAAAGGCTAACATATATGTGACATCTTATTAGTAATTATGTGTGACATTTCTATATTGTAACCACACATTAAAAAAAAGTTTCCTTCTTGACAGAGTTTTTATGTTTTGATAAAATAAAAAGTCTTACTGACAAATTGAGCATAAATAATGAGGTGAATAAGTGCCAACAATTTCACAACTTGTAAAAAAGGGGAGAGAGAAAGTTGAAAAGAGGACTAAATCTCCTGCGTTACAGGAATGTCCTCAGAGGAGAGGAGTTTGTGTTAGAGTTTATACTACAACACCTAAAAAGCCAAATTCGGCTTTAAGAAAAGTCGCAAAGGTAAGGCTTACAAATGGAGTAGAAGTGATAGCTTATATACCTGGAGAAGGTCACAATTTGCAGGAGCATTCAATAGTTCTGGTAAGAGGTGGAAGGGTGAAGGATTTACCAGGTGTCAGGTATCACATTGTTAGAGGAACTCTTGATTGCGCTGGAGTTAACAATAGAAGACAGAGTCGTTCAAAGTATGGAACCAAGAAACCAAAATAATTAGAGGATAAAAGGATGCCAAGAAGAGGTTATGTTCCAAAAAGAGAAATTATTCCTGACCCAAAATATCAGAGTAAACTTGTATCTAAATTGATAAATGTAATTATGAAGGATGGTAAAAAGTCAACAAGTGAGAAAATTTGCTATGGCGCATTTGAAATAATAAAAAATAAAACAGGTATGGATCCTTTGAAGGTATTCAAGCAAGCAATTGAAAATATAAAACCTGTACTTGAAGTGAGGCCTCGCAGGGTTGGTGGTGCAACATATCAGGTTCCAATGGAGGTAAGACCCCAGAGAAGGTTAAGCCTTGCTCTGAGGTGGCTTGTAAATTATTCAAGGCAGCGTAAAGAAAAAACAATGAAAGAAAGACTTGCTGCCGAAATTCTTGATGCCTACAACAGTGTAGGTTCTTCTATAAAGAAAAAAGAAGAAACCCACAAAATGGCAGAGGCCAACAGAGCGTTCGCTCATTACAGGTGGTAATTTAGAGGAGCATATGGAGAGGTTTCCTTTAGAAAAAACAAGAAATATTGGTATTATGGCTCATATTGATGCAGGCAAGACAACAACTACTGAAAGAATTTTATATTATACCGGTGTAACATATAAAATTGGTGAAGTTCATGAAGGAACAGCTGTTATGGACTGGATGCCACAGGAGCAGGAACGCGGTATTACTATCACAGCTGCTTCTACAAGCTGCATGTGGAAGGAACATAAAATAAATATTATTGATACTCCTGGACATGTGGACTTCACAATAGAAGTTGAGAGGTCATTAAGGGTTCTTGATGGTGCTATAGCTGTTTTTGATGCTTCTGCAGGAGTTGAGCCTCAAAGTGAAACAGTATGGAGACAGGCAGATAAATACAGAGTACCAAGAATTGCATTTATAAATAAAATGGATAAAATAGGTGCAGACTTTTTTATGTCTGTAGAAAGCATGATTGAAAAACTCGGCGCAAATCCTGTTCCTGTCCAGATTCCCATTGGTAAAGAGGAAACATTCAGAGGACCTGTAGATCTTGTTGAGATGAGAGCATTTTATTTTGATGATGAAACACTGGGAGCTCGCTTTGTGGAAGATGTTATTCCTTCTCAATATATTGAGGAAGCTGAAAGATACAGAACACAAATGATAGAAACCTTGTGTGATATAGATGAAAATATAATGGAGAAATATCTTTCAGGTGAGGAGATTACAGCAAATGAGTTAAGGACAGCCCTCAGAAAGGGAACTCTTGAGATGAAGATAACTCCTGTGCTTTGCGGGTCAGCATTTAAAAATAAAGGTGTTCAGATGCTTCTTGACGCAGTTGTTTATTATCTTCCATCACCCCTTGATATACCTCCTGTGAAAGGAATAAATCCTTTAGATGGTTCAGAAATTAAAAGAAACCCTTCTGCTGAGGAACCCCTCACAGCTCTTGCATTTAAGATTATGGCGGATCCATATATGGGAAGCCTGACTTATGTCAGGGTTTATTCTGGTGTTTTAAGCTCAGGTTCATATGTATATAACTCAACAAGAAATATAAAGGAAAGAGTCGCAAGAATTTTCAGAATGCATGCCAATCACAGAGAAGAGATTAAAGAAATTTGTGCAGGAGACATTGCTGCTGTTGTTGGTTTAAAAAATACACTTACTGGAGATACTCTATGTGATGAGAGCAATCCTATAATTCTTGAAGCCATAGAGTTTCCAGAGCCTGTTATCTCAATTGCCATAGAGCCAAAGACAAAGGCAGACCAGGAAAAGCTGTCAATGGCTTTGCAGAGAATCGCACAGGAAGACCCCTCATTCAGAGTTACGTATAATGAAGAAACAGGTCAAACTATTATTTCAGGTATGGGAGAGCTTCATCTGGAAATAATAGTTGACAGGCTTACAAGACAGTTCAAGGTGGGAGCAAATGTAGGTAAACCCCAGGTTGCATATAAAGAAACAATTAAAATGCCTGCAAAGGCTGAAGGTAAATTTATAAGACAGACAGGTGGACGTGGTCAGTATGGACATGTGTGGATAGAGGCGGAACCTCTTGAGAGAGGCAAGGGATTTGAGTTTGTTAATAAAATTGTAGGGGGCACTATTCCTAAGGAATTTATTCCAGCAGTTGAAAATGGAATCAAGGAGGCTATGGAGGGCGGAATTCTTGCAGGTTATCCTGTTGTTGATGTTAGAGTTACTCTTTTTGATGGCTCATATCATGAGGTTGACTCATCCGAGCTTGCATTTAAAATTGCAGGATCAATAGCATTTAAGGAAGCATGTAAGAAGGCAGAGCTTGTTTTGCTTGAACCGATTATGGATGTGGAGGTCGTGACACCTGAGGAGTATATGGGAGAAGTAATAGGAGACTTGAATTCAAGACGCGGAAAAGTTCAATCTATAGAAAAAAGAGGAAAGGCACAGGTTATCAGAGCAGTTGTTCCCCTTGCAGAAATGTTTGGATATGCAACTGACCTCAGGTCAAAAACACAGGGAAGAGGAACATATACAATGCAGTTTTCACATTATGAAGAAGTTCCTAAAAATATTACAGAGCAAATAGTTGCAAAGATAAAAGGAAAATAAAGTTTAAAAGATTTTAATAAGGAGGACACAATGGCTAAGGCAAAATTTGAGAGAAAGAAGCCACATGTAAATGTAGGCACCATAGGGCATATTGATCATGGCAAGACCACACTGACAGCAGCTATAACAAAGTATCTTCAGCTGAAG
>CAZDXM010000151.1:0-1628 GCA_964509535.1 uncultured Thermodesulfovibrio sp.
ATACTAAACCCTAAACAAATCCAAATGTTTTAAACACCAATGTTTAAGACATTTTAAGTTTTAGTAATTTGGATTTAGAATTTTCTTAGGATTTAGAGTTTCGGATTTAGGATTTAAAGGCTTTTGCGAAAAAACGCAAAAGTCGAGTAAATTTTTTAACTATCCTTAAATATAAAGAACAAAATATTTTTTGTCAAGAGAAATTTTTTCACTTCTGTCTCTCTTTTTACATCCACTCTCATAATGGGTATCTATTAGCCCTCTCTTCTATAATATTGTTCTGTTTACCCTTTTTCTTTTACAAGGCTGTTAAAAAATGGGAACACAGCCTCAGGAGAATATTTTTAAGGCAAAGACTCAGGAAATCACCCCCAACAGCCGATATATTATATATAATCACTTTTGTTAGAGGTGTAAAATGAAAGTGAATAAACAAGCTTCATTTCTTATGTTAGAAACAGAAATAAAACTTGCTAAAATTAATGACCCTGTAAAACAAATATTTGATAAAATCAACTTTGATTTCATTTACAATTTAGTTAAAGATAAATACTCCAAAAAGGGTTGTGATGGCTATGATCCTGTTTCACTCTTTAAAGCTTTGCTTTTACTTTATCTTGGTGAATCTGATTCTGAACGAACGCTGGCTAAAAAACTATCTTTTGATTCAAGAGCAATTTATCTTTGTGGATTTGACTTTTACAAAACTCCTTCTCACGCCACCTTTCACTATTTTAGGAAAAGGCTTGGGGAGGAGACCTTTTTTGAAATCCTCCATAATTTAATTGCCCAGGCTATTACTCTTAAGTTAATTTCAGGTAGTATTACCCCTGTTGATGCAACTCACATTTGGGCTTATTCCAACAAATTTGGCAAAAAACTCTGTAAGTGCAAAGGAAAATGTGAGCATGAACTTTCTTACTCAGATAAAGACGCTAACTGGGGACACAAAACAAAAAATTATTCTTTCTTTGGATATAAAGTTCATCTTTTAGTTGATGCACAATCTCAATTACCAATTTCTCTAACTGTCACTCCTGCAAGTATCTCGGATTCTTCTCAACTAAAACCCTTGATAGATTCTGTTGTTGAAAAGCATAAAAGCCTTTCTCTAAGCAAGCTTCCTGCCGATAAGGCTTATGATTGAAAACTATAAACTGCTAATTGATGAATATTCAATAGAACCATTCATTCCATTAAAGGATTACAAGAACCCGATTGCTTTTGGTGAAATCTCTCTTTCAAAAGATGGCTCATGGCTTTGTTCTGCAGGTCATAAACTCGTTAACTGGGGCTATGAGAAAAGTCGTAATCGTTTTAAATTTCGCTGTCCACATGTTCTTGGAAAATGTTCCTGTTTGTTCTATAAATCTTGCTCATCTTCTCCTTATGGCAGAACATTCCATCTCTCTCCTACAGAGGATTATAGGATTATTGGATTTACGGATAGGAACTCAAAGGAATGGAAAGAGATTTACAATAAAAGAACTGCCTGCGAAAGAGTAAATTCACAGCTAAAATCTAAATATAACCTATCTAATAACAGATTACGAGGCATTAAAAATGTTACTACACATGTTTTATTGTCTGTTATTGCTTATGTGTCTAATAGAATTGCTCACTATAAA
>CAZDXM010000152.1:0-2234 GCA_964509535.1 uncultured Thermodesulfovibrio sp.
GGTCCGAGCACTGTAGCAAGTTCATTAGCGCCTGTATTATAAGAAATCAAAATCCCGCTCAAAAGAAGAAAACCTCTTAATAATTTTTCAATCTTAAAAAAGGACAGTCTGGATATTGTCTTCTCAAGAAGTTTATAGAAAAGAAATGAGAAAATCATTGCTAATAAAGGAGAGATTATCCATGAAATAGCTATTTTAAAAAGTGCTTCGGATTTCACACTGACACCTGAAGCTACGGCTGAGCCTGTAAGACTTCCAATTATTACCTGATGAGTTGAAAGAGGAAGTCTACGCCAATTTGACAGTATTATTAAAGCTGCAGAAACAGAAAGGGACACAACAACAATAGAGAAATTTACATCTGCTATATTTTTCCCCACTGTTTTCATTACTTTACTTCCCTGAAGCATGATGCCTAAAAAAACAAACAAACCGAAAAGCAGTATAGCTTTTTTTAATTTTATTATTCCTGCACCTATGCAGATACCAAGGGCATTAGAGGAATCATTTGAACCTATACCAAAGGCTATAAAAAGACAGGCAACCAGTGTGATTTCTGACATATTCCCTCATTTATCTCAAGCTTATTTCAATGATGTAAAGATAATCACTTGCATCTTCTATTAAATCACTTACTTTTGTAAGATAATCAACAAAGTTTGAAACATTTTTCCCATCCCAGAAATTCTTAATCTCAATATTTCTAAGTTTTTCTGTGATATCAAATTTAATGTCATCAACCTGTTTTTCATATACTCTTATAGCAAGATTTTTTTCTTTCAGGTTATCCTTACCTATCAGGCTTTCAAAGGCAAGAAAGAGCAGTTCACACATGTTTAAATTAATTTTTGCAATCCTGATGCATTCAGGAGCTATAAGTTTATAAATTTCAGGATTTAAATATCTGAATTCAAATGCCACATCTTCAATCATATCTATACTTTCATCAATCATCTCAATGAACCTGCATATATTTGGTCTTATAAAAGGAAGAAAAGCTCCTTCATAAATTGTGGAAACAATTTCCCTTCTTATTGAGTCAGCATCCCTTTCAAGCTCTGCAACACAATAGGTTGACTTCAGATTTTCAGATTCTATAGCAGTTTTTAGACATTCCGCTGCGGAACATAGAATTTTTATGTGATTTTTAATATTTTCTATTACTTTCTTTTCTAACTTGCCACCAGAGATAATCTTGTTAAACATTTAAGATCTCCTTGCTCTTTCAATCAGGGAAGCACTCATTACATCAAGAAGAGATACAACTCCTGTTATCTCTTTACCTTCATGAACAAAGACTCTTGCGATATTAAATTTTTCCATAAGCTTGACAAGATGTTCCAATTCTGTTTCTTTATCAATGGTTATTACAGGCTTTGAAGCAATTTCTTCAACTTTAATTTTGTGTGGATCCAAATTTTTAGTTATAATTTTAAAAACAATGTCTCTAACAGTTATAACCCCATATACATCTTTTTCATCTTTTGGAAGTACAATAAGTGATCGGATTCTTTTGTCAACAAGTCTTTCAATAGCATCATAAACAGTGGCATCAGGGCTTATTGTTTCAAGCTTTGTGTTCATTATTTCTTTAACCTTTGTTTTCATTCTTTACCTCCATATATTATTTCTGTTATATTGTTTTATAACTGTTTTTTTATAAAGTTGACAATATGTTTTTAAAACTCTTATATTATAAAATTATAGATGCCACCGTAGCTCAGCGGGTAGAGCAGCTGATTTGTAATCAGCGGGTCGGGGGTTCGAGTCCCTTCGGTGGCTGATTCTTTTAAAAGTTTATATTTATGGAGGGGTTCCCGAGTGGCCAAAGGGGACAGGCTGTAAACCTGTTGGCGTCAGCCTTCGAAGGTTCGAATCCTTCCCCCTCCATTGTTGAATATCCTGAATATTTTGAACTATTATATATTTAGGGAATGCGGGAATAGCTCAGCGGTAGAGCGTCAGCCTTCCAAGCTGAGGGTCGCGGGTTCAAATCCCGTTTCCCGCTTTTTTATGCCCATGTAGCTCAGTCGGCAGAGCACGTCCTTGGTAAGGACGAGGTCACCGGTTCAATCCCGGTCATGGGCTTGAGTAAAGATTTTAATAAGGAGGACACAATGGCTAAGGCAAAATTTGAGAGAAAGAAGCCACATGTAAATGTAGGCACCATAGGGCATATTGATCATGGCAAGACCACACTGACAGCAGCTATAACAAAGTATCTTCAGCTGAAG
>CAZDXM010000153.1:0-4968 GCA_964509535.1 uncultured Thermodesulfovibrio sp.
CTTTATATAAATACAGAAACAGGAAAATTTTCAGAGAAATCTGAAAAAATCGTTCAGAGTTTCTGCAATAAAGAAAATATTCCTTTAAAAATCATAAAATTACAGGAAGAATTTGAAGCATCACTTGAAGAGTTATCAAAAATTTCCGGAAAACCAATTTGTGCAGCATGTGGAATGATACGCAGATATTTATTGAATAAAGAATCTGAAGATAAAGTTATTGTAACAGGACACACACTGAATGATGAAGTGGCTTTTATATTTAAAAATATGCTCTTCTGGGATGATAATCAGCTTTCAAGAATTTATCCAGTTTTACAAAGAAAAAATGGATTAAGCAGAAAAGTAAAACCCCTCTGTTTAATTACTGAAGATGAAACTCGTCTTTTCTGTGAAATTTTAGATATAAAATATGTTACTGAAAAATGTCCTTACAAATCAGAAATTTATGAAGTATTTAAAAATACAGTCAATGAATTTAATAATCACTTTCCTGGCTCTATCATCGGGTTTTATAAAGGTTTTCTAAAAAGAGTTAAAAAGTTTTACCCGGAACATGATGTAGTTCTTAATAGATGTAAAATTTGTGGTCATCCCACATTTATAGACAGTAAAGCAGAAACTGAAATTTGCAGTATTTGCAGACTAAAAGAAAAGCTGATAAAATATAAGCATGGATGAGGTTTTAAAAACAGTCAGAGAAAGAAGAAGCGTAAGAGAATTTCTTAAAAAAGAAATACCAGATGAATTAATTAAAAAAATCATTGAAGCCCTCATCTGGGCACCTTCTGCTGGAAACTTACAGGCAAGAAAATTTTATTTTGTAAGAAATAAAGAAATAAAAATAAAACTTGCCTATGCAGCATTAAGTCAGATGTTTATTGCAGAAGCACCTCTGGTTATTGTTGGATGTGTGGATAAAAATAGAATTTATCCAAGATATGGTGAAAGAGGTATAAATCTTTATGCTATTCAGGATGTTGCTTGTAGTATAACAAATGCCATGCTTGTTGCCTGTGAAAATGGTCTTGGAACAGTATGGGTTGGTGCTTTCAGAGAAGAGGAAGTTTCAAAGATTTTAAAATTGTCAAAACATTTAAGACCTGTTGCAATTGTTCCTGTTGGGTATCCAGCCCATATACCTTCAGCTCCTCCAAGAGTTTCAATTCATGAAGCAGTGGAGTTTATTGAATGAGAGATTTTCTTATAGTTGCAATTGAAGCTGCAAAGCAGGCAGAAAAAATTATTAAAGACAGAATCGGTAAGATTTCAAATAAAGAAATAACACAAAAGAACATTTCAGACTATGTCACAGAAATTGATGTTCATTCAGAAAAAACAATAATTGAGTATATAAAAAAACACTTCCCGGCACATCAAATAATGTCTGAAGAGTCATCAAATAATTATAAAAAGGCAGAATATCTATGGATAATTGATCCTCTTGATGGAACAACAAATTTTATTCATGGCTTTCCCGTTGTTGCAATATCTATCGCCCTGATGTATAGAGGTGAAATTGTTTTGGGGGTTGTTCATGATCCCATAAGAAATGAAACTTTTTATGCTGAAAAAGGCAACGGTGCATTTTTAAATGGGAAAAAGATTAAAGTATCATCAATAAAAGAACCTGCTCTGAGTCTTGTTGCTACAGGATTTCCCTTCAGAAACAAACAATACATTCCGAGTTATGTGAAAATATTTCAATCACTTCTTTACTCGGTCAGTGATCTCAGAAGAGCTGGTGCAGCCGCGATTGATCTTGCTTATGTTGCATGTGGAAGGGTAGATGGATTTTTTGAGTTTGCACTCAGTCCCTGGGACATTGCTGCAGGTACTGTTTTAATAAAAGAAGCAGGTGGAGCTGTATCAGACTTTGATGGAGGAAATGAATATTTGAAAACAGGTCACATAATTGCTGGCAATCACGGCATTCATTCTTTTTTAGTTGAAAAAATAAAAGAAGTTTTAAATCTTAAATAAAATCACTAATAAACTTTAAAATTTTTTTTACTCTTTCAGGAAACTCCATATCTGGATTTTTTTCTTTTATTTTCATCCATTTCCATAATCCAATTGGACAGATGGTGGCAAAGCTTATCTTGAAATTCCTGCATACATCAGGACGGCTCTCATAGATCCCACAGAATGCTTCTTTCCATTGATTTCCATTTTTTGATATGTCAAGTAAATACGGGCATTTTTGATTTTCCTTTTTCTTTCTTCCATCTGGAAGAGGCACCGCCCACTGATAGCAACATTCAGCACATCTGAGGCATATAAAATTCTGTTCAACTGTTTCAAGAATTTCATTGAGCAGTTTACTGTCCAGGCTCATTGTTTTTCTCCAGAATTTTTAAAATTTCTTTTATATCAGAAGGCAAAGAAGCCTCAAATTGTAGAGGTTTGCCGGTAATCGGATGTTTTAGCTCAATTCTGTGAGCATGAAGCATCTGTCTTGAAACCGGTATTCTTTTTCTATTAAGCTCAATATATGTTTTTCTACCGTATGTTTTATCACCTAAAACAGGATGCCCTATTGATGAAAAATGAACCCTTATCTGGTGTGTTCTACCTGTAATAATCTTTACTCTGACAAGAGTAAAATCCTCAAAATTTTTAATTGCTTCCCATTTAGTCACTGCTTCCTTTGCTTTTTTTGATTTTGTTGACATTTTTTTTCTATCATGCAATGCTCTTCCAATGGGTAAAACGATTTCACCTGAGCCTTTTAATTCTCCATATACCAAGGCAATATATTCTTTCTTGACCTCTCTTTTTTTGAATGCTTCCACTAATTTATAATATGCTCTATCATCAAGAGCAACAACAATTACTCCCGATGTGTCTTTGTCAAGCCTGTGCACAACTCCCGGTCTAAGTGGGCCTCCAATATTAGCAAGCTTCTTAATATGATAAGCTAAGGCATTCATCAATGTCCTATCTGGATGTCCTGCACAGGGATAAACCACCATACCAGCTGGTTTTGATAATGCTACCAAGTAATCATCTCTATAAAGAATCTCAACAGGTATATTTTGTGGGATCAGAACCTCCTGCTTGGTTTCTGATAAATATAAAAAATCATTTAATACATTTACAGCATCTTCAGCCTTTAATCTGTAACTCTTGCTTTTAACAGAGTTATTTACTTTAATAAGCTTCTTTTCTATGGCTTCCTGAATTTTTGCCCTGCTTATTTTTAATTTATCTGAGAGAAAAATATCAAGTCTTTTACCTTCATCAGCCTTTTCTACACGGAATAAGAGGTTCATAATCCTAACTTTTCTTTTAAAAATTTTCCTGTATGAGAATCCACATTCATTGCTACCTCTTCTGGGGTTCCGCTTGCTACAAGATATCCTCCATTAATGCCACCTTCGGGGCCGAGGTCTATTATATAATCAGCACATTTTATAATATCAAGATCATGCTCAATCACAATAACAGTATTCCCTGCATCCACAAGCCTTTGAAGTATATTAAGCAGTCTTTCAATATCAACCATATGAAGTCCTGTTGTGGGTTCATCAAGTATATAAAGAGTTTTCCCTGTTGGTTTTTTACTTAACTCTCTTGAAAGCTTTACCCTTTGTGCTTCTCCTCCTGAAAGTGTTGTTGCAGATTGACCAAGTGTAATGTATCCAAGCCCGATGTCTTCCATTATCTGAAGTTTCTGTTTAAGCTTTGGTATTGTAAAGAAAAATTCAAGTGCTTCAGACACTGTCATCTGAAGCACATCACTCACACTTTTCCCTCTGTATTTTATTTGAAGTGTTTCTTCATTGTATCTTTTTCCTTTACAAACATCACATAAGACATAAACATCGGGAAGCAGATGCATCTTTATTTTTTTCACACCATCACCTTGACATGACTCACACCGACCTCCTGAAAGATTAAAACTGAAGCGAGATTTTGTATATCCACGAACTCTTGCCTCAGGAAGCATTGAAAAGAGTTCTCTTATTTCTGTCATAACCTGAGTATATGTAGATGGAGTTGAACGAGATGTTCTTCCAATTGGAGACTGGTCTATGCATACAACTTTGTCTATCTGCTCAATGCCCTCAATTGCTCTATGTTTTCCAGGTAAAGCACTGGCATTGTAAAGTCTTTTTGCAAGAGCCTTATAAAGAATCTCAAAAATCAATGTGCTTTTCCCTGAACCAGCAACTCCTGTAACACATACGAAAACTCCGAGAGGTATTTCAACATCTATATTTTTAAGATTAAATGCCTGTGCTCCAACTATTTTTATAAATCCCTTTGGTTTTCTTCTTATGTCTGGAATTCTGATTTTGCTTGAACCTGTAAGATATTTAGCAGTAATGGATTTTTTATCATTAAGTAGTTCTTTATAGGAAGAGGCTGAGATTATATAGCCACCTTGTCTTCCTCCTCCTGGCCCAAGTTCAACAACCAAATCTGCATTTAATATGGTAGTTTCATCATGTTCAACCACAATAAGAGTATTGCCTCTTTTTGAAAGCTCCTTAAAGCTGTCTATAAGTTTCATACAATCTTTTGGATGAAGTCCTATACTTGGTTCATCAAGAACATAAAGAACACCGCTCAGATGTGAACCAAGCTGTGTTGCGAGTCTTATCCTCTGTGCTTCTCCTCCTGAAAGACTGAATGATGGTCTGTTCAGGGTTAAATAACCAACTCCTATTCTATTTAAAAATTCAAGCTTGATAAATATTTCTTTCAAAATTCTTTCAGCCACAGCGGTTTCATATGAGGAAAAGCTAAGCTGGGAAAGAAAATCTTTCAATTCTTCAATTGAAAGGCAAGACAGTTCTGCTATGTTTTTCCCTCCAATCTTTATTGCAAGAGCTTCCTGCCTGAGCCTTTTACCTCCGCAAAGTTTACACGGGATTAAATTCAATACATCTACACTTTCTTCATCTTCTTCAATATTTTCATATCCCAATCCTCTGCATCTCTGACATGCTCCATATTTAC
>CAZDXM010000154.1:0-25256 GCA_964509535.1 uncultured Thermodesulfovibrio sp.
GTATATTTTGTTTTATCATATTTATGAGCCTCCTTTTTTGTGTTTTTTTTCATCTATTGGGTGATATTTTATATCACCCTTAAAACTAAAATCCACAAAAAGGAGGCTCACTTTTTTATATGCCTAATGGCAATTTTAGGAAATATGTTATACTTATCACCATGAATTTAATTACAAAGACTGTTATTCTGCCCAAAGCAGGAAAGGTTAGAATAACATTTTATCGGGACAGAAGAAAGGCAACAAAAGATAAAACCACATTTTCTTTACCATTTGATATTCATCTGAACGAAAAAATAGCAATTGGTGAGATAATTTACAGTCCTTTACTTAGGTCATGCAGGATCATGTGGAATGAGCCTCCAGATGATAAAAATATTGTAGAGGAAACAGAAAACTTTATTAAAGAATTTTTATTTGGAACATTGATGGCTATAACTGAACCTATAGATAGTAATGAAGCAGATAAAATAATTAATAATTTTAAAGATTTTTTCTGGTCTTCAATCCAATATACAATAACAGGTACTGGTGCCTGTGTTTTAATGATACCAATTGGAAGCAGGGCGTCAAGACAGGTAAAAATAATAATAAGAAAAAAAGATACAGGTGATTATTTTTTCACTGATGATGGGCTGATACTCAGAAGTTTTCGCCCACACGAAAGAGGTCAGAGAGAAAAAGTAGTATTTGGAGCCAAAAAAATAGGAATAGAAGTTAAGGAAGAAGAATTAATTCTTGATTCATCAGCTGAAGACTTAACTCAAAATCTTTATAAATTTATCCAATTTGTATCCGCAGTTTATCTATTTTATCTCCTATAAAGATTGACAAATATATAAAAAATTTTTTATATTTACAAAATGCAGGATTTGATTAAAATATTCAAGGCATTATCTGATGAGACCCGTCTGAGAATCCTTAAGCTTCTTCAAAGAGGTGAACTATGCGTATGTGAGATAATTTCTGCTCTCAATATGATTCAACCAAAAGTCTCCTTTCATCTTGCCATTCTCAGAGATGCTGGACTGGTAAAGATAAGAAAAAAGGGGAAATGGATTTTTTATAGCCTGGATGATTCTGCTCCTTTTAAAAGATTTTTGATACTGTCAGTTCTTGAAAAACTTCCCAATGAAGAAAGAAAAGACCTGTTCAATAAAGGTATACCTTTATTGAAGATTGAAGAAACTAAAGAAGTGGAGGAGAAATAAAAGATGCTTAAAGATTTAATAATGGCTGGATTGCTCGCTGTTGAGGATTATATTGCATTGCATGTGCTGACATGTCTTGTTCCTGCTTTTTTACTTGCTGGTGCTATGGTAACTTTTATAAATCGTGGAGCCATATTGTATTATCTCGGTGAAAAATCAAATAAAATAATCTCATTCCCTTTAGCTGGAGTATCTAGTTTTTTACTGGCAGCGTGTTCATGTACAGTTATTCCAGTTGCAAGTGGACTTTATTACAGTGGAGCAAGCATAGGAGTTGTTTTTATTTTATTATGGGTTGCACCAGCTGCAAATATTCTTGCTCTAACATATACTGGAAATATTCTTGGAGTTGAGATGGTAATATCAAGAGTGGTGGCTGCATTACTTATGGCTTTTATAGTTGGTATTGTTATGAGCATAGTCTTTGAAAAAAAGAGAAAAGTTGAAGCTATTCATAAAGATAAAGCACCACAGATTATTGCAAAAAAAGAATTGATTCTTATTTTACTAATACTTGCTTGTCTGCTTTTACCTAACTATTTTGTAAGAAGTGGTGGATATATTTATAAAGTCTTAATATGGGCAGTGACTACATTAATAATGATTATTTATGTTATTTCTGTGATTGAAAAAGCGAGAATAAAAGAATGGTTAAGAGAGACATGGTGGTTTGTTAGAATAATTTTTCCTCTGCTTTTGATTGGTGTTTTTATTGTCGGAATAATTGGTAAAATACTGCCAGAAGCTTGGATTAAAAACTGGCTTGGTGGAAATAGTATTTCTGCTTCGTTTTTTGCTACATTAATCGGTGCAGTAAGCTATTTTGCTACAATGACAGAAGCACCTTTTGTCGACACACTTATGAAACTCGGAATGGGAAAAGGTCCTGCTCTTACTTTACTTCTTACAGGTCCGGGTGTTAGTCTGCCTAACTGGTTAGCAATCGCAAGAGTCTTTGGCTTTAAAAAAGCAGTTGTTTATGTTCCTACAATTATTGCCTTAGGAACTTTAATAGGCTGGCTTTTTGGAAACTTTATTTTTTAGGGGGTGAAACTATGAAAATAATAGTTGCAGGACCAGGTTGTCCAAGATGTAAGGCTACAGAAGAAAATGTGAAAAAAGCTTGTGAAGAACTTAAACTGGAGGCAGAAATTACGCATATCTATGATGTTAAAGAGTTTCCAAAATTAGGAGTTATTTTAACACCTGCTGTACTGATAGATAAGGAAGTTGTAATTTCAGGAAAGGTTCCTACTGTTCAGGAGCTTAAAGAAATATTGTCTAAGAAAATTTAAAGAAAATTTTTTTATTCAATATTGCAGGAGATATCTAATGAAGAAAAAATGTGGTGGTATTATTTTGTTGTTCATCTTTTTTTTAATAAATTTGTCCTTTGGATTTGAAGGAAAAATTGATAATCTTCCAGAATGGTATTATCCCGAGTGGGTCAGCAAGACAAAATACAATACTGCTGTAAGAGTTCTTGATACGGAGAGTGCATTAGGCAGGTATGCTCTTAAGAGTAAAGAAATCGGATTAAAGGATCTGGTTAAATTCCACGGGCATTTATGTGATGGTTTAGTAATCGCATATATTGAAATTAAAGAGGTACTGAACCTTCTTTTTCCTGACGGGATTATTGATAGAACTGATTTAAGAGCTGTTTCTAAAAATGGACCTTGCTGGGTTGATGCTGCAATGTATATGACTGGTGCCAGAATCAATTTTAAAACTTTGCGTATAGATAATTCTATTGGAGATGGTTTTATTATTCAGAAAATATCTACAGGTGAAGCCTATTCGGTCCATTTGAAATCTGGAGTATTTCCTGAAGAAATGGCTAAGCTTGAGAAAAATATTAAAAAATTAAGGTTTGAAGGCAGGTCTGTCTCTGCAGAAGATATTAATAATTTAGAAAAGATGGCTGAAGATTTAATAAAAAAATTACTTAATACTGCCCCATCTGAATTCCTGGAAATAAAAAAATTAGAGGGTTATCAGTTTATTTATAGTGATATTTTTGGAGAACGAACAGATATCTTAAACAAAAATATGCCAAGATAAAAGAGAAACAATGGAAAATATAGTTATAATTGTTGGCTTGGTAATACTTTCTTTTATTTCCGGAATGCTTGGTCTCGGTGTTGCCTTTGCTGCTATTCCTTTTCTGGGTCTTTTTATGCAAGATCTGGTTCATCAAATCCAGCCATTAAGTCTTCTTCTAAATGGTGTCACTGCTTTACTGTCTACATTTGGATTTGCACGGAGTGGCTTTGTTGGCTGGAAAAAAGCTATCATACTTTCATTAATAACTACAGCTTCTGCTCCTGTAGGTGCATATATTGTTCAGTTTGTTGAGCAAAAAATTGTATGGATTATTTATTTTACTGCAGTTTTTTATCTGGCATACAGACTTTTTAAGCCTGTTAAAACCTCACAGGAAATTGAAAATTTTAAACTCGCAGCTTTATTAGCAATACCAATATCTATTCTTTCTGGATTTCTCGGGGTTGGACCAGGATTTTTACTTATGCCAACTCTTATTATTGCTGGATTTGAGCCCAAAAAAGCAGCTGGAACAAATGCCTTTGCAGTATGTCCTCCTTCTTTTTCAGCACTTATTCCCCATTTAAGGACCGCTGAATGGAATCCATCTTTAACTGTAGCTCTTGTGTGTGTTGGTGCTATTTTTTCATTTCTTGGTGCAAGAACAACAAGCAAGTTTGTGCCAAGTATCAGGATTAAACAGATATTTGCTATTTTAATTGTCATTGTCACAGGATACAAAATTTATACTCTCCTTTCTTAAATTTAAAACTGACAAGCTTGCCAGTTTGCCCAAGAGTTTTTTTAGACTTTTGCTTTAGCATAAATTAAGTATTCTATGTTTCCTTTTTGACCTAAAAGGGGAGAGGGAATGGTTCCTACCACTTTCAACCCTATTGTTTTAAAAAATTCTTCTATTTTCTTTACAATTTCCTCTCTTTTTTTGGCATCCCTGATGATTCCTCCACGAGGGACTTCTCCTTTTCCTGCCTCAAACTGAGGTTTAATTAGTGCTATAATTTCACCATTAGGTTTAAGAAATTCAAGAATCTTTGGGACAACTATCTTTAGCGAGATAAAAGAAACATCTACCGTGACAATATCGACTTCCTCAGGAATTTTTTCTTTTGACATATATCTGATATTTGTTCGCTCAATAGGAATAACCCTTGGGTCTTTTCTTAATTTCCATGCAAGTTGTCCATATCCCACATCCACTGCATAAACTTTTTTGGCTCCATGTTGAATCAGACAGTCTGTGAATCCTCCTGTGCTTGCTCCGACATCCATTGCAACTTTATCTTTAACATTTATTGAAAAATCCTTTAAAGCTTTTTCAAGTTTAAGCCCTCCTCTGCTTACATAGGGAAAAAGTTCACCACAAATTGATATTTCAGCGTTTTCATCAACCATTGTTCCGGGTTTCTCAATTTTTTTGCCATTTACAATGACTTTGCCTTCAAGTATTAGTGCCCGTGCTTTTTCTCTGCTTTCTGTGATAGCTCTTTTATAAAGTAAATGATCAATGCGAACTTTCATGGTTTATTATATCCCGATGGGATGCTCCATATAAAATCCCTTCGGGAATAATTTTTATCTACAAATCAAAGTGATCGATGTTTTTACTGAAAGGGTTTTATCCTCTTTCACTGGAGTAGGTGCTTCAAGGCTAATTCTTGACTCCTTTGTTGCTGACTTTAGCATAATATCCTCATCTCTAAAGGGATACCAAATAGGAGGTCTTCTTAGGTCATAGTTTATATCTGAGATATTACATATTTTACCTAATTTTTCAGACATTTTTTGTGTAAAAGCCTTGGCAGTATCAACTATCTCAAGTTTTAATTCATCTTCAGCAATCCTTAAATTTCTCTTTGATACTGTCCACATTGGATTGGAAATGGTAAGACTTACCTTTTCTCCGTGCTTTTCCTTGAATTCTGCTAAACTCTCTAAGATTTTATTCTGCTGTTCGGGTTTTTCAAGTTCAAAATTGTAAGATACATTTCCTTTGTATCCTGAACATACTTCTCTTCCCTTCTCCCACCAGCAATTTCTATAGACATTGTATTTACCGCCTTTGTAGTTTAAACGAAGATTTTTCACAACTTTGTCAGCACCACCAAGTATTTTAATTACCTCTGCTTCCTCCTTTGTATTAACATGTATAATAATGCTTAGGGAGTAAATGTCAGGAGTAAGATCCTTTGTATCTTCAAGGGTAATATAGACTTTTGTTGAGTCTTGCTGCTGTGCAAAGGCGCTGTCAATTGAGAATAAAATTGCAAAAATAATTACAAAAAAAACAATTTTTTTCATAATATTCAGCTCCTTTTATCTACATACTTTTCTTGTACAATATTTTTCTACATCAAAACAATATCCCATTCCTTGTCTACCTCTGTCGCCATCATAACTTCCATCCCAGCATTTCCTCTCTGTTCCACATACATACTGCTCATAATAACAGTTTGACTGATTTGATGAATCAGAGGAGCTTCTATCAATACTTGGAGTTGGAGTAGGAATTATTACAGTATCATGTCCACCGGGGTTTCCATAATCATAATAATAAGCACTTCCAGCAAATGCAATAGAAATTGAAATGGCTAGTAAAATCAAAACCTTTGTTAATAATTTAATCATAGCAAAACCTCCTTTTAATGAATTTTATCTGTAGTTATTCCACCCCATTCAACAACAGTAAAACCCTTTCTTTGAATGTGAATAAGTTTAGGGTTTTTAATTTTTTCATATTTATCAACAGGTTTAAAATGAAGGATTACTCTAATCATTGTATCTGGTTTTGGAGAAATCAGTAGTTGCATGTTGGTGTCAAGGAAATCTCTATCTAATAGTCTTATCTCATAAAATTTGGCATATTTTAATTCTTTTAACCAATAATCCTTGAAATCTTTTAATTCTTTTCTGTTGAGTCCCAATTTAGGCAGGTATTTATCAAACCATGATTCAAGGTTTTCATATTTTACTATCCATCCTTCTTTTGAAACAGAAATAGGATTTTCAAGGAAGGCTTCATAAAAAAGATAAGAATATTTATTGTCTATAATCCCTTTTTTGTTGACATTTACTCTCCAGTATTCATTATATTCAGGGATTGTTTTTGTAATTGTACCTTTTATGTTCAGTTTGACTGTAATATCGCCTTTGTTTTTTGAATATAGATAAATTGCTGGCTTTTTTACAACAGGAGCAGATTCTTCTTCGCAGGACTTTAATTCATAAGCTAAATTCAAATAGAAGCATTCTTCTGAAATTAAACTTGGGCAACAGGAAGGATCAGTGGGTTTATGGGTTTTCATTATTAAATATATTTTCTTTGAAGACTTAAAAAAGGGACGTGGCAAAGAGACTTCATCAACTATTTTTATATTCTTGATTTCCACCCTGTCACCTAGTAAAATGGAACTGGTCTGTTTAACTTGTTCTTTTTCAGTAACCAAAGCTGTTAACTCAAAGAAAGTTCCACTTCCTCCACCTGTATGAGCAAGAACAACAACAGCGTCTGTCTTGCCATCTTTATTTATATCAGCAAAGGCATATTTGACTATCCAAACTTTGATGTAATCTTTTAAGGGTTCTCCAGATTCGTACTGACCATTTTTTAAAGAAACTGTTTTATCGGCAAATTCTATATAGTAAGTAAAATTCTTTATTAAATTTTCATCTACACCCCTTTGGGCATAAGCAGGATTTACAAACAATAATATAACAATTATAAAGATATACTTTATTTTTTTATTTAATTGTCTTATCCTTGCCATTTAAATCTCCCTTTCAAGAACAAACTTCCATTTATAAATCTGATCCTTGATAGCCTGTGCCTGAGGGTGCTGAGGTAGTAATTGTAAAAATATCTCCATGTATTTTATTGCTTTGTTGTAGTCTCCCATTTTTTCACAAACTAAGGCAGAGTTAAAATAAATCTGCGGATTGAAAGGGCTATGAGATCGAGCTTTTTCGAGTTCCTGCAAAGCCTCTTCATATTTGGCAGTATTAAACAAAACTTCTGAGTTTAAAAAATACTGTCTTGCTGTATCTGTAAGCTCGACAATAGAGGGATTAAGCGTTATAAACCTTGAAACTCTGTTTCTTATCCATGAAGCTTTATCTTCAGTGACAATATCTATGATTTCTCCATATATTTTTAATGCTTTACTAATATTGCCAGTTCTTTCATAGTTTATAGCCTGTTTTTCTATCTCCTGTATGTAAGGTTCTGTTGCTTCATAAAAATCTTTTAAATTTTTTGTCGTAATTGGCAATTCTTTTTTATTTACTTCTTTGAAAATTTTAAAAGCTCTGTTATAGTCTGCCTTTTTAGCATAGACTGTTGCAATAAGCAATTTCACATAATTACTGTCAATTTTTGAAAAATCATTAATCAATTTGTCGTATTCTTTAGAAACAAATAATAAAGTAGCATAAGCTTTAAGAGGAATAGTGCCTAAGCCCATAGATTTTGAAATGTTTAAAGCCTCGTTTATTATTGCTTTTGCCTCATTGATGTTTCCTTTCTGTATCTGAGCCATACCTATAATTCCCATATAACTCGCAACTGTATGTGGCTGGCTATAGAACCTTTGTCTTGTCAAGGTAAGCTTTATGGGCTCTTCATTATCTTTTCTTTTAATGGTGAGAGTGAGATTTGTTCCTTCAGTGCCTCTTAATTTTTTGATAATTTCATCAATCTTAAGTTCCTCTGTAGATTTTCCGTCAATCTCTAATATCATGTCTCCTTCTTTAATGCCAGCCTTTTCTGCAGGACCTTCTTTTTCAACTGATTTAACTACTGCAAAATCTTTTTCTTTAGAAATTGATGCTCCAATTCCATAAAATTTCAAAGAATCAATCATTTTTTGTGAAACAGAAATGGCATCGTCATATTTTCCACTTGCCAAATACAGCATCCCAAGATAAGTTACAGCATACTTATCATCAGGTCTTGCCTGCATGTATCTTGTTACTGCATTCAAAGCTTTATCATGTTTTTCCTGTTCAATATAGAAATTGTAAAGATGGGTAAAATATGTAGCATTGCCAGGTTTTAGCATAAATGCCTGCTCAAGTTGCTCACGGGCATCTTTTATTTTTCTTTGGGCTTTGTAGATTTTATAGAGTAAAAAATATCCATCAGTATCTTTAGGGTCAAGTTGAGTAATCATCTGAGCAGCAGCTAAGGCTTCAGCATAATCTCCGAGTTTTAAGGAGCGATTAGCAATAACAGTGTAAGCAAAGGTATTTGAAGGATTTTTATTTATTTCCTGTTTTGCATCGCTGATTACTTTTTTGGGATTATTTATCGCCTCATAGATAACATCAACGGAATTTTTAACAGCCTCTTTAATTGATTGATAAGCTACCTGAGCATATTCCCTATCATCCATAGAAGCAAAAAGTCCTGGCTTTGAAAGGCTTCCTTTCCCTTCGGAATAAACAGGAAGAGAAAATACAAGAAGGTCATCGTCGTAAAGCTTAAACCTGAGGGTTGTTTTTGCATTAAAAACAAGAGGTACACAGCAATCAAGCTTCACATCCATAAAATTTACTGCTGTATCTATTACTATAGTGTTTTTATCTGGAATGGTTGAAAGGGATGGTTCAATTGTGAACTTTTCAAAGGCTGTTGAAATAATTGGTAAAGCCTGTTTAATAAAGCTTCCTGTGGGAAAAACAAAATCATAAATCACTCCAGCAGCGTAGTCTGCATGGGTTGCTTTATATTTTTTTGTATCATCTACAATAAATATTGCCTTATAGGGGATTTTCTTCGTTGTTACAGTCTCCTTTGGAGGCTCTAAATCCAATGGTTCAATGTTATGGGTGATTCTTATTGGTTCACATCCAGAAAGATAAATAACAAGAAGGGAAAAGATTAAAATCCTCAGGAATTTCATTTTACTCTCCTTTCAACCATTTGTATATTATTTTTTGCCCCAAATTCATATCACTTTCAAAGTCATTCATGAATTCTTCTTTATTGAAATTAAATCCTAAAACTTGACCTGCTTCTTCTGTTTTTGTCAAAAATTTATCTAAGGCTGTAAAGGCAATCTGTGTATATATTTTCCTGCCTGTTTCTGCAACCGTAGCCTGTAACGTAGACATAGGTTTTGTTATGAAAGATACTAAATACTCATCAATAGCCTGTGCCCCGGCACTTTCTACACCCTCTGTTTTTGCTGTTACAGCAATTTTCATAATAGGGAGAGCGTGCTTATTAATTTTTGAACCCCATGTTTTTTTGTATTTTTCATCAAGTTTTTCAAAGAGTTTTTCACCGATGTCATCAATTTTTTCTTCTATTTTTTCAGTGACTTTATCCTGTATTACATTTCCAAAAATTTTGTTTAAATCTGAAGCATTTATCTCTGCCGAGGCTCTCATCTGTTCGATTGAATTGCTTGTATCAGGCTGAAGATTGGAAGGTTTCTGCCACTGAAATGCTGTGATTTGTCCTCCAAGAGTTTGAAAGGAAAAGGGACTCTGGGCTGGATTTGATGGCTGGCTTTGAACTTGCTGTTTTGCCTGTGTAATGAGCTGATTGTACTGTGCAAGTAACTGTTTTTTTCTTTCCTCCTCTTTTTTTCTTTCCTCTGCAATTCTTTTCTGTTCTGCCTCGTACTGAGCCTGTTTTTGTGCAGAGTCATCGTTCATATCAAACATTCCACTAAAAAGAGTTCCAAAAAAACCGCTTAAAAAGGAACTCATAATTCCAATTGTCATCTGTTGAGAAGGAGTAAGTCTTGAGGAAGGAGTATATGAAGGTGTATATGTAGATGAGCCACTGCTTATAGGAGTACAGCCACCACAACCAACACATCTATATCTTACACCACCGTAGGTAACCTCTTTTACCTGACCTTTAGGAATATATGTTCCATCGGGCATCTGACTTCCCTCACAAGACATCCCCTTAGGCATAGGGATACTGCCTCCATAAACTTGCCATGGTAAAAGAGATATCAAAGCTACTATAGATAGAATTATTTTTTTAAGCATTTTAACACCCCTTGATTCTTAAATAGTAAATTTTTCATAAATGAAATTAATTACCTGTTCAATAAATTTTTCCACTGCTTGTTTCGTTGTTCCAGCAAAAACTGTTCCTCCAGATGAGAGACCTTCAACAGTGAACTTACCTAAAATTTCGTTTGTTGTATGGTCAAATAATTCAATTGTTCCTGCAACTTTTGCCCTTCCAGCGAGAGCACCAACGAGTAATCTGTCTGAGGCAGTCACCCTTATTAATTCGGTAATATTAATTTCGATTGTTAATTCAGGCTTTTGATTTTCAACAGAGACAATTTCAAATAAATCTGACTGTTTGAATTTTTCTTTTAATTGATTTTCAATATTTTTTATTTCCTTCTCGCATTCTTCATCACAGGCAGGCAAAGAAGATTTCACATTTACACTCACATACTTATAATTCTTTAGGGTGAAATCTTTTTCAGTTTTGACAATTGACTGCGATGCGCATCCATAAATAAAAAAAAGCAAAACAATTAAATTTAATATTTTAAAAGGGACTTTCATTTTTAGAACCCCCAATCCCTATTTTGGTTTAAAATGTTCTATTTATGTCAATCACTCTCTCAATTTTAAAGCTATAATTCCTTAAATCATCAATATTTTCCAACTCCACAATAGCCATTGTTTTTAAGAATAATACATAGATACTCGTTCCTTTTAAAAATACTTCAAAGTTTTCACTTTGAAGAAATTCAAGAGAGTTTCCATCCTTTACAATACCAACTCCATTTTCTGTTTTATAAAAGAGACCGGCATTTTCAGAATAGAAAATTTCTTTTATATCCTCTCTTGGATGCTCATAAACAATTTGAAATTTTCCATTTTTGTATTCTTTAACCTGTTTCCCTAAGCTAATAAACAAATGTTCTCCTTTACCGCTTAAGGCATTAATTTTTTCATTAATAGAAAGAATTTTTTCAAAGCCTTTATTAAGGGGTTTTAAAATATATATTTCATACTTTTTGGTTTTAGAATTATATGATAATGAATATAATGAATCATCACCTTTAAATAATCTGGAATCTAAATTGGGAAGTTTTGTAACCACTTTTAGTTTTGCTATAGGAAGTATATCATTAATATTTTTTTCTAATTCAAGATAGCCAAGATTTTTACCATCAGAAAAAAGAAGAACTCCGTTGTCAAGACATAGTATATCCTTTAAGGGTTCTCTTGTTTTGACAACATAATTTTTTATTGGATTTATTATCAGATTCTCTCCGTAAAGAAGTATGGGTTCATTTTTGTTGTCTATTATGAAACGGATTTTGTGGGTTATCTCTGATGTAGGTTTTTTTTCGGGGAGTAAAATCCATTTTATTTTTACTACCGAAGTTTCTGGAAGTATTAAAAGAGTCTTAGGAATTATTCCGCTTTCAGCAGAATAAAGAACATTAGCAACAGCAAAGTATAAAGCTATTACAAAAAATATTAGTTTTTTCATTTTTGTTAAATAAATTCTAATATCTAAGAACTCCTTTTTACAATATATCTTGCTATCTCTCTCAATGGTTCTGCCTTTTGGTCAAAATTTTCAATTGCCTTTAAAGCATTATCAATTAATTCCTTAGCCTTTTGTTTTGATTTTTGAATTCCATAAACTCTTGGATAGGTCATTTTTCCTTTTTTTTCATCAGATCCCTTCGGTTTACCTAACTGTTCGGTGGTGCCCTCAATATCAAGAATATCATCAACTATTTGAAAAGCAAGACCTATACTTAATCCATAGGTTTCTATTCTCGTTATTTGTTCATCATTTGCATCAGCGAGAATTGCTCCTGATTTAACAGATGCAGAAATTAATTTTGCTGTTTTATTTAAATGAATAAATTCAACGATTTCTTTATCAGGCTCTTTTCCTTCAGAGATTAGATCATAGGCTTGTCCTCCTACCATTCCATAAACACCTGCTGAATAGGCTATTTCTGAGATTACTTTCAAGAGACTTAGGGGATTGACATCTGCATAATTTGGATTAGATAGAATTCTAAATGCTTCTGTTAAAAGTCCATCTCCTGCAAGGATTGCAATAGCTTCGCCAAATACTTTATGATTTGTTGGTTTGCCACGCCTTAGGTCATCATTGTCCATTGAAGGAAGGTCATCGTGAATTAATGAATAAGTATGAATAAACTCTATCGCAGTGGCATAGGCAGTTATATCCTGGGTTCCTCCGCAGGTTTCATAGGAAGATATGCAAAGAATTGATCTGAGTCTTTTACCTCCAGCTGTTAAAGAATACATTACAGATTCATGTAGCACAGATGGAAAAATCGGAGGATTAAAATATGAATTTATGAACTGCTCTATTCTACCTTTCTTTTCTTTTATATATCTTTTTAGATCAAAATTCATTTAATTACTCCCACTCAATGGTTCCAGGTGGTTTTGATGTTATATCATAAACAACACGGTTAACCCCTTTTACTTCATTGATTATTCTCAGAGAAAGCCTTTCAAGCACATCATATGGAAGCCTTGCCCAGTCTGCTGTCATTCCGTCAGCACTCAGTACTGCTCTTATTGCAATTACATGCTCATATGTTCTTTCATCTCCCATTACTCCAACTGTTTTGATCGAGGGTAAAACTGCAAAAGCCTGCCATAAATCATTATAAAGTCCTGCTTTTTTAATTTCCTCAAGCACTATCCTGTCGGCATGTCTTAATATTTCAAGTTTTTCCTGAGTGACTTCTCCAATGCATCTTATGGCAAGACCTGGTCCTGGAAAGGGATGTCTCCACAGTATTTCTTTAGGAATTCCAAGTTCCCTGCCAAGCTCTCTTACCTCATCTTTGAAAAGCTCCCTTAAAGGTTCAATGAGTTTTAGTTTCATTCTTTTAAGTAATCCACCAACATTGTGATGACTTTTTATGGTTGCAGATGGACCTTTAAATGAAACGCTTTCAATAACATCAGGATAAAGAGTTCCCTGAGCCAAAAATTTAACTCCTTCAATTTTTTTTGCTTCCTCTTCAAAAATTTTTATGAACTCACCACCTATTATTTTTCTTTTTCTTTCAGGATCCTTAACTCCTTTAAGTCTTCTAAGGAATCTTTCTGAGGCATCAACAACCTTCAGGTTTATATGAAAATTATTTCTCAACATCTGTTCTACTTTTCTACATTCCTCTGTTCTCAGCAAGCCATTGTCAACAAGAATGCATGTAAGAGCGTCTCCAACAGCTCTGTGAACAAGCACAGCAGTTACAGTAGAGTCCACTCCTCCACTTACACCACATACAACCTTATGTCCTGCTACTTTATTTTTAATATCTTGAACAGCCTTATCCACAAAAGAATGCATATCCCATGATGGAGAACATCCGCATATTTTAAAAACAAAATTAGTGAGAATCTTTCTTCCTTCCTGAGTGTGAACAACCTCAGGATGAAACTGTAATGCATATATTTTTCTGGTTCTGTCAGCCATTGCTGCATAGGGAGAGTTTTCAGTATGAGCAAGCCTTATAAAGCCCTGAGGCATTTCTGTAATTTTGTCAGCATGACTCATCCAGACAACAGACTCAGATGATAAATCAGCGAAAAGGTCTGAAAAATCATCAATGCATAAAATTGTTTTTCCATATTCCCTTTTTTCTGCAGGAGTAACCTTGCCACCCAGAAGATGAGCAATTAGCTGCATTCCATAGCATATTCCAAGAACAGGCACTCCAAGATTGAATATCTCTCTTTCTATTAAAGGTGCTCCCTCCTCAAAAACACTTGATGGACCACCTGAAAGAATAATCCCTGCTGGTTTTCTTTTTTTTATCTCAGAAAAGGAGACATTGCATGGAAGAATTTCAGAGTAAACCTTAAACTCTCTTATTCTTCTGGCTATAAGCTGGGTGTACTGCGAGCCGAAATCAACAACTATTATCTCCTGCATCTCACTCTTCAATCCAGTAATTTGGAGACTCTTTTGTGATTGTTACATCATGGACATGACTTTCACGTAACCCCGCAAATGTGATTTTAACAAATTTTGCTTTTGCTCTTAATTCTTCAAGTGTTCTGCATCCACAATAACCCATTCCTGATTTAAGACCACCAACCAGTTGATGAACACTTTTTGAAAGAGGTCCCCTGTAAGGAACTCTTCCTTCAACTCCTTCAGGAACAAGTTTTTCAGTTGACAATGCCTCCTGTCTGTACCTGTCAGAAGAGCCTCCCTGCATAGCACCAATTGAGCCCATTCCTCTGTATGTTTTATAACTTCTTCCCTGATAAAGAATAACCTCTCCGGGAGCTTCATCTGTGCCTGCAAAAAGACTTCCTATCATTACACAGTGAGCACCTGCTGCCAATGCCTTTGTAATATCACCTGAATATTTGATTCCACCATCCGCAATCAAAGGAATTTTATGTTTTGAAGTAACCTGATAACAATTTATTATTGCTGTAAGCTGAGGAACTCCTGCTCCGGCAATAATTCTTGTTGTGCATATTGAACCAGGTCCTATGCCCACCTTAACTGCATCTGCACCTGCCTGAATGAGTTCTTCAGCAGCTTCCTGAGTTGCTATATTCCCTGCAACAATGTCTATATCAAACCTTCTTTTTAACTCTTTCAATGTTTCTATGACAGCCTTACTGTGTCCATGAGCCGTATCAATAACTATTGCATCAACTCCAGCCCTGACAAGAAGTTCTGCTCTGTAAATGGCAGGCTCTCCAACTCCAACAGCTGCTGCCACACGGAGTCTTCCCAGATGATCCTTGCATGCATTGGGATATTTTTTTCTTTTTTCAATGTCTTTTATTGTTATCAAACCTCTTAAATTAAAATTTTCATCCACAATCGGAAGTTTTTCTATTTTATATTTATGAAGAGTCTCCTGGGCTTCTTCAAGTGAGGTGCCTACAGGAGCTGTTATTAGCTTTTCCTTTGTCATTACATCTTCAACTTTCTTTGTAAAATCTGTTTCAAATCTCAGGTCTCTATTTGTTATTATTCCAACGAGCTTTCCATTTACTGTAACTGGAACGCCTGAAATCCTGTATCTTTCCATTAATGCCAGTGCCTTAGAAATCGGAGCAGATGGTTCAATTGTGATTGGATCAACAATCATTCCACTTTCAGATTTTTTAACCTTATCAACCTCTGATGCCTGCTTTTCAGGAGACATATTCCTGTGGATTACTCCTATGCCACCTTCTCTTGCAATAGCAATTGCAAGATTTGCCTCTGTTACTGTATCCATTGCAGCACTGACAATTGGAATATTCAGTTTAATATTGGGAGTAAAATAGGTAGATACATCAACTTCTGCTGGAACAACATCTGATTTTGAGGGAACAAGCAAAACATCATCAAAGGTCAATCCTAAAGAAATTTCACTGTCTTTCATTTATTGCTCTCCTAAAGGTTTATTTCCAAATTATATCAGTTTTGCTATAATTTATCTTAGATGCGCCTGTAGCTCAGGGGACAGAGCGTGGGGCTCCGGACCCCAAGGACGGAGGTTCAAATCCTCTCAGGCGCATTAAACTTCTTTCAGCAGATGCCCGAGTTTCTGCTTTTTAGTTTTTAAATAACAGAGATTTTTCTCATTTGGTTTTATTTCAATTGGAACTCTTTCAACAACCTTGAGCCCGTATCCTTCAAGTCCAACAATTTTTCTTGGATTGTTTGTCATGAGTCTCATTTTTCTCACTCCTATGTCAACAAGAATTTGTGCTCCAATTCCATAATCCCTTAAATCAGGTTTAAAACCAAGTTTTATATTTGCCTCCACAGTATCAAATCCCTTTTCCTGCAATTCATAAGCCCTGAGTTTATTCAGTAACCCTATACCTCTACCTTCCTGTCTCATGTAAAGAAGCACACCTTTTTCTGCCTCCTGTATCATCTCAAGTGCTCTATGAAGCTGAGGGCCACAATCACATCTTTTTGATAAAAACACATCTCCTGTAAGGCATTCAGAGTGAACCCTGACAAGAACCTCATCAGATGGTTTTATTTCTCCTTTAATTAATGCCAGATGAACCTTTTCATCAATTAAAGTTGTATATGCAATAGCTTTGAATTCACCGTAATGTGTTGGCAATGAAACAGTTGCAACCCTTTTTATAAGTGTTTCATTTCTCATTCTGTAACGGATTAAATCCTTTATTGTGGCAATCTTTAATTTATGTTTTCTGGCAAATTCCATAAGCTGAGGGACCCTTGCCATTGTTCCATCATCATTCATAATTTCACATATAACACCTGCTGGATAGCATCCTGCAAGACGTGCAAGATCTACAGCGCCTTCTGTATGTCCTGCTCTTTTTAAAACTCCTCCCCTTTGCGCCTTCAATGGAAATACATGACCTGGTTTTATAAGATCTTCAGGCTTTGTCTCTGGATTGATGGCTGTAAGAATTGTTACTGCTCTATCATGTGCTGATATTCCTGTGGTAACTCCCTTCCTTGCTTCAATTGATACAGTAAAGGCTGTTTGATGCGGTGATTCATTTAAATCAACCATCAGTGGAAGTTTCAGCTCTTCAACTCTTTCAGGAGTTAAAGCAAGACAGATAAGTCCCCGTGCGTATTTTGCCATGAAATTTATTGCTCCAGGTGTTACCTTATCTGCAGCTATAACAAGATCTCCTTCATTTTCCCTGTCCTCATCATCAACAAGTATTATCATCTTGCCCTGAGATATATCTTCCAGAACTTCTTCTATGGTATTAAACTTAAACTCTTCTTTTGAGGTGGTCAATTTTGCCTCCTAATTTGAAATTATTTTTTAATATATCAAAAATTGAGTAGTTTTTCCAAAAATTAGTAATATATTTTATGTCTGTTTATTTAAAGCTTTCAGACAGGGAGTTTAAAGATAAAGTTGAACAATCCTTTAATATAATCAAAAACTGCGCTCTGTGTCCGAGAAAATGCGGGGTTGATAGAACTTCTGGTGAAAAAGGAGCATGTAAGGTTCTTGATAAACCCTATGTTTCAAGCTGGGGACCGCATTTTGGTGAGGAGTCTCCTCTTGTTGGAAGATATGGCTCTGGAACTATATTTTTCGGATACTGTAACCTCGCCTGTGTTTACTGTCAGAACTGGACAATAAGTCATCTCGGCGAAGGAGAAGAAATCTCCTTTGATGACCTTGCAGCGGTTATGATCTTTCTTCAGAATTCAGGCTGTCACAATATAAATCTTGTTACACCAACTCATCAGGTGCCTCAGATACTTAAATCCCTTTATATTGCTCGTGAAAATGGTTTGAAACTACCAATTGTTTATAACTCAGGGGGTTATGAAGCTCTTGAAACATTGAAAATCCTTGATGGAATAATTGATATTTATATGCCAGACTTCAAGTATGCTGATGAGAAATTTGCTGAAAAATATTCAAAAATAAGAAACTATCCACAAGTTGCAAAACAGTCTCTTAAGGAGATGTACAAACAGGTTGGAGATCTTATTATAAATGAGGATGGAATAGCCTTAAGGGGGCTGCTTGTCAGACATCTTGTTCTTCCTAATAATATTGCAGGAACTGAAGAAGTTGTAAAATTCATAGCAGAAGAAATATCAAAAAATACATATATTAACATTATGGATCAGTACAGACCCTGCTGGCACGCAAATGAATATCCCGAGCTTAACAGAAGAATTACAAAAAATGAGTTTGAAGAAGCAATAAATGTTGCTATCAAATATGGGCTTACAAGAATTGACTGTCTAATGTATTCAAAGAGACACTACCTCTGGGGTTAAGGTGTCAAGTTTAAGAAGCATTATTGTTGCTTTTCCATAAAGCCACCCACATGCCTCTCCCGGGTTTAGAATCAATGTATTGCCTATCTTACGAATATCAACCTCATGCATATGCCCGTAAACTACAATATCAAAATTACCTGATTTAGCAAGGGAGTCAATCATCTGGGGTTCATGCATTAGAACTATTCTTTTGTTTTTGATATCAATCTCTCTTATTTGATTTTGAATTCTATCTCCATACATCTTCTTCAAAAGCAGTTTATCCCCATCATTGTTTCCAAAAACTCCATAGAACTCACCATCAAAATCCTTGAAAACCCTCCAGGTAAATGGAGATACAAAATCTCCTGCATGAAGTATAACTTTTACATTGTTTTCTTTAAAAATTTTTAAAGCCTTCCTTATATTGTCCATGTGGTCATGTGTGTCAGAGATTATCCCTATTACCATTTTCTTCCTCCAGATTTATTAGAATTTTACCAAAAGGTCTTTCCTGATAGGCTTTAATAACCCTGAGCCTTAACAACTCCAGTAATGCAAGAAATGTAACTATAATTTCAATTTTTAAGGCACTGGGTTTAAATAGTTCATCAAAAACAATTGATTTTTTTATTTTCAATAAATCAAGAATTTGCCCAATTTTATCCTCAATCTTAATATATTCTTTCGGAATATATATTTCTGGTTCTGATGTTTCAAGAAGTTTTTTAAATGCTGTTAGGAGATCAAATATGCTGAGTTCCTGAAGAATGAATTCTTCCTCCTTTGAAGTTTTTCTTGGAAAAGCCAGTGACCATACTTGGTATCTCTCTTTTAGAATCTGTGAAGCTTCTTTAAACTTCTGATATTCTATCAATTTTTCCACAAGCTCCTGTCTCGGGTCTTCTTCCTCAAATTGTTCCTGTTTTGGAAGTAACATTCTTGATTTGATATAAATTAAGGTGGCTGCCATGAGAAGAAAATCTGAAGCTATATTAAGATCAACTTCTTTCATAAGTTCAATATATTCAAGATACTGTTTTGTAATAAGAGCAATTGGAATATCATAAATATCTATTTTATTCAGCTTAATTAAATGAAGAAGTAAATCCAGAGGGCCTTCAAATATCGGCAGAACAACTTCAACTGTCATCTTTCTTAAAAATTTTTTTCATTTTTAATATTTTAGCATATATGGAAGTACTAACTCTTTATTTTTAGTTGTATAATAATTCTATGCTTGATAAAAAATATCTACTTCCAGAGGAAGCCCTTAAAATCTTGTTTGAAAAAATTGCTTTCAGAAACCTTCCACCAGAAACTGTTCTGATTGAAGAAGCCTATGGAAGAGTAACATATGAAGATATTATTTCACCTGAAGACCTTCCAGGTTTTGACCGCTCAACTGTTGATGGGTTTGCTGTAAAATCATCTGATACATTCGGTGCAAGAGAAAGCTCTCCTGTTTATCTTACTGTAAAGGGAGAAATTCCGATGGGAAAAATTCCTGAATTTTCTCTTTCTCAGGGTGAGACTGCATTTATTTCAACTGGAGGTATGCTTCCTGATGGAGCAGACTCTGTTGTTATGATTGAACATGTAAATATTATCTCTGAAAATTTGATTGAGGTTTTAAGAGCTACTTCACCTGGCGAAAATGTGATATTTAAAGATGAGGATGCAAAAAAAGGAGAAACTATAATAAAGGCTGGACATAAACTTAAACCTCAGGATATAGGAACACTTGCTGGAGTTGGAATAACTGAGGTAAAAGTTATTAAAAAACCTGTTGTTTCAATAATTCTTACAGGAGATGAGATAATCCCGCATACACAGAAAGTTATTCAGGGCAAGGTAAGGGATGTAAACTCATTTACTCTTGCTGGATTAGTCATTCACAGCGGAGCTATTCCTTTAAAATTTGGTATTGTAAGGGATGAATATGAAGATATAAAGGAAGCTGTCCATAAAGCTTACAGTTTAAGCGATATTATTTTAATTACAGGTGGAACTTCCGCTGGAGTTAAGGATTTGACTGCAAAGGTAATAAATGAACTTGGTTCTCCAGGAGTGGTTTTTCACGGTGCATCAATAAAACCTGGTAAACCTATAATTGGAGGAGTCTGTAATGGAAAACCTGTTTTTGGACTTCCCGGGCATCCTGTCGCTGTTTATATATGTTTTGAACTCTTTGTTAAACCGGTCATTGAACGGATGCTTGGCTTAACGGATAAAATATTTAAAAAATTTATAAAAGCAAAAATCTCACGAAGTATTCATTCTCAGGCAGGAAGACAGGATTTTATAAGAGTTTCCCTTGAAGAAAAAAATGGGTTTCTATGGGCAAACCCTCTTTTAAGCAAATCAGGACTAATAATGAGTCTTGCAAAAGCTGATGGAATTATTCATATATCTGCAGATCTGCTTGGTATTGAAGAAGGTGAAGAGGTTAATGTTGAGATCATAGATTAAAACTGTGTTGTCCAACTGATTGATTCCTTGTACGGTATTGGATGTCTTCCTAAAATTTTCTGGATTGGCAAAGCATCACCGAAACATCCACAGGTATTGTCTTTCCACATCATTTTGAACTTTTCTGGGGCAAAAAACTCGAGGGCTGATTTAGGAAATGGTATAAATATAACCTGTTTCCCATATTGTTTAACAAAATCACTGATAATTTTTCTTAAACTTACTTTTTCATCTCCGCATAGTTCAAAAATACCACAATCATCATATTCAATAGCCTTCAGAAAGCATTCTGCCACATCTCTTACATCAACAGGCTGAAAGTAGTAATTGCGAATGTCAGGAAAGAACAATAAGGGAATTTTCTTCAAAATTGGTTTTAATTTTGCAAAAAGTAGCTGTTCAGGACCCAGAATAAATGAAGGGCGAAGTATTACATAAGGAATTCCTGTTTTAATAAGTTCTTTTTCAGCCTTAAGTTTTGTAATATGATACAGGGAAGGTGCATTTTCATTAACTCCAAGAGCACTCATATGTATTACTTTTTCAGGTTGAACCCCCTTTAAAGCTTCATATAAAGATTTTGAATACTCATAATGAACCCTTTTAAATGTGATATTTTTGGCTTTTTTCTCACTAATAATTCCGATTAAGTGGATTACATAGTGAGGTCTGACATCGTTTAAAATTTTTATTAGCCCTTCTTTACTGTTAAAATCTTCAAGATTATGGATTTTTAACTTCTGTCCAAACAGCGCCCTTGCTTTTTGAGGATTTCTTACAATTAAATGAACATCATAGCCTTTTTGAAGAGCCAGAGCTACAACATATCTTCCTACAAAACCTGTTGCACCTGTAATAAGTAGTTTTATCATAATTAAAATAAAAGGGGAGGGCTTGAGCCCTCCCTGAGTTTACTCAATCTGAAGCTTTTTTTCCTTCTTCTTTGCTTCCTCAGTTTTTGGTATTCTTATCTCAAGCACTCCGTTTTCAAATTTTGCCTTTGCTTTCTCTGTCTGAACATCCACAGGAAGTCTAAATGTTCTTGAAAATGAGCCATAAGAACGCTCATACCTGTAATAGTCTTTTTTCTCTACCTTTTCCTCTTTCTTTTTTTCTCCAGAAATTGTTATATAATCATCGGTAACCTTGACCTCAATGTCTTCTTTGTTTATTCCCGGAAGTTCTGCCTTAACAACCAAATCATCGCCTTCCTCATAGATATCCACTGCAGGAGATATCACTTCTGTTTCTGCTCTCAGTCTCGGCATGATTGAACCGAACAGTGAAAATGGTCTCCTCATAATCTCATCAAAAAACCTTTCAATCTCCTCAAAGGGAGAAAGAATTGATGGTTCAGATCTTACTACATCTTTTGTTTCTTTTCTTGTCATAGCTCTCACCTCCTATATTATTTTTGATATTATTTAACTAAAATATAACATCATAAATTCAGTTTTGTCAAGTCATTTTATAAAACACTTTTACATAAATTATATCAAAGTAATTTTACCAGAACTTTCCTCAGAAACTTCACCGATTACTGTTGCTGATTTTACTCCGAGTGATTTCAATTCTGAAATGAGTTTTTCTGACTTTTCTTTGGAAACAGAAATAAGAAGCCCTCCTGATGTCTGAGGGTCAGAAAGAATATCAAGAATTATAGGGTCTGTATCACCTATGTTAACTAATCTGGAACAGTAATTTACATTTCTTTTCCCGCCTGCAGGCACTATTCCCATTGAAGCAAAATCATATACTTTTGGCAAAAGAGGAACCATGTTTTTAAATATTTTTATTGTTACTTTGCTTGCTCTTGCCATTTCAAGAGTATGCCCTATAAGTCCGAATCCTGTGATATCAGTGCATGCATTTACTCCAATATTCATCATAATCTCTGATGCTGTTTTGTTAAGCTCAGCCATTGTTTTGGTAAGAATCTGTGTTGTTTCAGAATCAAGAAGTTTTCCTTTAAGTGCCGTGGACAGGATTCCTGTTCCAATTGGCTTTGTGAGAACAAGAATATCTCCTGCTTTTGCTCCTTTATTTGTAACAAATCTTTCAGGATGGACAATTCCTGTAACTGCAACTCCATATTTTATTTCAGGGTCTTCAACACTGTGACCCCCAATCATCAATGCTCCTGCTTCATTGAGTTTGTCAGTGCCACCTTTTAAAATTTCTTTTAGAATATTTTTATCCATATCATTTATGGGAAAGCAGACAATATTAAGAGCAAGGAGAGGTTTTGCGCCTGCTGCATAGATATCACTCAATGCATTTGCAACAGCAATCTGTCCAAAATCATAGGGGCTGTCAACAATCGGAGTAAAAAAATCAACACTCTGCACAACTGCAAGGTCATCCCGGAGACGATAAACAGCTGCATCAGACCAGTTTTCAGAACCAACAAGAAGTCGAGGATCAGATGGCACCGGCATGTATTTCAATATTTCTTCAAGGTCACCCGGACCAATTTTTGCAGCTCAACCTGCTGCTTTAACTTTTTCTGTAAGCATGTTACCTCCTTGCAGTTATAATCAATTCTATCACAAAAATTGCCATTTCACATAATTATCTGATAACATTAATAAATGAGACTGTGGAAGCCTCTTCTTGTTGTTTTCCTTTTGTATTTTTGTTTTATCGCAGTTTATGTAACAATAGTTCTTACTAAACCTGTAAGAATTCAGAAAGACATAGAGGTCTATGTACCAAAAGGAGTAAGTTTTTCCTCAATAGCTTCCATTTTTAAGGAAAAAGGAATTATCACAGATGAACAGGTATTTATAATAACAGGTAAAATCCTCGGGATAGAAAAAAAGGCAAGGGCTGGTTATTATCTGATTACCAGAGACATGACAGGTATTGATGTGATAAAAAAACTTCTTGAAGGCAGGGTAATTGAATATATACTTACTGTTGTTGAAGGAGACAGTCTTTATGAAATTGCTGACAAACTTGGAAATATAAATCCTCGGTTTCAAGATGATATATGGAAGTTTGCCTATAATAGAGAATTTTTAGAATCTTTGAATATACAATCTCCAAGTTTAGAAGGTTATCTGTTTCCCTCTACATATCATATTCCAAAGGGGATGAATATTGAAGAAATTTTAACAATGATGGTTAAAAAGTTCTGGCAGGTATATAATGAAAAACTTATGAAAAAGACGGAAGAAATGGGATGGACTGTTAATAAGCTTTTAACTCTTGCTTCAATAATTGAAAAGGAGGCTAAAGTAGATGATGAAAAGCCTCTAATTTCAGCTGTTTACCACAACAGATTAAAACTCGGGATGCCACTTCAGGCAGACCCTACAGCAATTTATGGAATTAAAAGGTTTAAGGATGGTGTTACAAAAAAGGATTTAAAAAATAAAACACCTTACAATACTTATATAATTAGAGGTCTTCCACCAGGACCAATTGCATCACCGGGTTTAAAATCAATTCTTGCAGCACTTTATCCTGCAAAGGTTTCATATCTTTATTTTGTCTCTCGTGGTGATGGAACCCATGAATTTTCCTCTAATTATAAAGCACATATATCAGCCATAAACCAGATAAGGGAAAATAAAGTTGATTAAACCTGAAAGAAAAAAAACAAGAAGAATTTATATTGGTAATGTTCCTATAGGAGATGGCGCACCTGTGGCTGTGCAGTCAATGACAAAGACAGATACAAGAAATATCAAAGCAACTGTAAGACAGATAAAACAGCTTGAAAATGCAGGCTGTGAAATAATAAGAGTTGCTGTACCTGATATGGATGCAGCAAAAGCTCTTGGAGAAATAAAAAAGAGAATAAAAATTCCTTTAATCGCAGATATACACTTTAATTACAGATTAGCAGTTGAGGCTATCAAACAGGGAATTGATGGATTAAGAATAAACCCTGGAAACATTGGTGCAAAATGGAAGATAAATGAAGTTGTAAACACAGCAAAAGATAAAAAAATTCCAATCCGAATAGGAGTTAATGCAGGCTCGTTACCGAAGGATTTAGTTGAAAAATATGGTTATCCAGCCCCTGAAGCAATGGTTGAAGCTGCTGAAAGACATATTGAAATTCTTGAAGAACTCGGTTTTTATAATATTAAAGTTTCTCTAAAGGCATCTGATGTCATGACAACAGTTGAAGCATACAGGCTTTTCAGTAGCAAGCATGACTATCCGCTTCATATCGGGATTACTGAAACAGGACCTGTACCTGAAGGAGTTGTAAAAAGCTCAATTGGAATCGGGCTTCTTCTACTTGAAGGTATCGGAGATACAATAAGAGTATCTCTGACAGCTCCTCCTGTTAAGGAGGTTCATGTTGCATATGAGATTCTTAGAGCAACAGGATTGAGAGAATTCGGGATTGAAATAATAAGCTGTCCTACCTGTGGAAGGTGTGAGGTTAACATTCTGAAAATGGTAAAACAGGTAAAAAAAGCTCTGAAGGATATTAAAGAACCTATGAAAGTAGCTGTTATGGGATGTTCTGTAAATGGACCCGGAGAGGCGAAACAGGCAGACTTTGGAATAGCAGGTGGAAGGGGGCAGGGGGTTGTTTTTGCAAAAGGAAGGATTGTAAAAACCGTGAAAGAAAATGATCTTGTCTCTTCATTGATAAAAGAGATAAAACCTAAAATTGCCATTAGGCATATAAAAAAGTGAGCCTCCTTTTTGTGGATTTTAGTTTTAAGGGTGATATAAAATATCACCCAATAGATGAAAAAAAACACAAAAAAGGAGGCTCATAAATATGATAAAACAAAATATAC
>CAZDXM010000155.1:0-2059 GCA_964509535.1 uncultured Thermodesulfovibrio sp.
TTCATATACCCTATAGTCCCTTTCTTGATTAGCATAAGAAATCGTAGAACGTGCAACATTTTTTAATCCCAAATGGTACCAGTGATTCTGTTGTGTCCTTAACCCTATCTCTATATCTCTTAAACTTTTCTTGTTACTTGCCTGTGTATAAAGATTTACTATTAACTGAGACCACGCTGTATAATGCTTGACATAATCATTTATTTTGTATTTTGAAGCTATGTCTTCAAACTTACCCCTCGGTATTATATTCACTACTTGTCTAAAAACTGTGATATAATTTTGCATAACCGACCTCCTTTATTTAAATCTTTTTTATTTGTTTAAATTTTAAAATATTTGGAGGCCGGTTTATAATTTTTGGCTCTTCTCCTTTTTGTGTTGAAGAAGGAATAAAATTAATAATTCATCATGGATTATGGTGCAAAAATTAATAAAATAAGATTAAAAATAATATGATAGGATTGTGGGAATGTGGATAACTCGCAATGTTTACTATCTTTTAGATTCAAAGAGTTATCCAAGCAATTGTGAATAAGTCTTTGACTTATTCAAGTTGATGTGGATAACCCTGAACTGACTCATACTTATGTTTCTATTCAGGGTTATCCACATCAACGGCAATTGCGTCATTTCCACAATCCACAAATCTTTGGGACAATTTTCAATTATTTACTTTACACCAAATTCTCTGAAAACGATGAAATTATTTTTCACTTCTGCATCTACATCCACTCCCATAATGGGCATCTGTTGAATTTCTTTATAGATGCCAGCAATGTAATTATACTACTTTTTAGTCTTCTTTTGTGGCATTCCATATCTTTCAAGAACTATCTAATTCAAAGAGTGATGTATATGCTTTATACCTGTTTTTTGAAGAACATGCCTGTTTAATTTTGAGAATGAAATATTCATCATCATGGAAACCGTATGCTACCCTTTTTACCACTTTTATTTTGTTATTCGTCCCCTCTATTTTTGCACTATTAATTTGATATTCACAATGATTTATCAATCCTTCTCTATAATTATTCAGGGTATTTGCAAATTCGCTCAAAGCTTTAACCTTAGAAATTTGTGCTTTAGCAATCCAGGAATTAAGAAATATTTCAGCTTCTTCTCTATTATGAAAATCCCACAGTCTTTTTAAATCATCTTTAAGAATATAAGTAATATTGATATTTTCGTTTACTTTAAGCAATTGCTCAAGTCGTCCTTTCTCCTCTTCTTTCAAATTGCAAGTGTTCTTCAACAATAAGTATTTACTCCCTTTTATTACTTCTTTTTCAGTTTCACTCGCCTTTTTATATTCATTATTTCTTATCTTATCGATTACCTTCGAGTAATTTTTGATTACATGAAATTTATCAAATACAACTTTCGCCTGTGGCACATACTCCTTTATGCTGGTTAAATATGCATCCCACATATCTACCGCTATCGCTTCAATATTCTTACATTTATCCTCTCCCAACTCTTTGAAAAATTCATCTAATGTCTCTTTCTTTCGTCCTTTCCCAACCCAAATGACCTTTCCACCCTCTAAATCTAAAACTACTGTAAAGTATTTATGCCCTTTATGAGACGAAATTTCATCAACAGAAATCAATCGTAATCCTTCATAAGATGCTGTTGCAAATTCTTTCTTTAAATATCTCTTGTCAATTGCTTTGACTGTTTTCCAGTCAAGTCCAAGTAACTGTGCTACCGCTTTTATTGTCGTTATTCTGCATAGCCTCGCAACAAATTCTTCAAATCGCACTGTACACCGAGACCTCTCTCTCACAAACCCTAAATCCTCTGTTCTCACTCTACACGATGAACATCTCACTCGATATTTATCAATTTTTAGATATGTCAAGTATTCGAAAACTGGTAAGTCTCTTATCTTTACTTCTTTTGAACCATAGGTGGAATATACCTTCTTTTTACATTTATTACAAATAAACCCCAACTCATGTTTTCGAGATAAAAAGATTTGAGTTTCATAACCATTCGTCTCTTCTTTTTCAAAATTAACTGTTGACAAATTTAACCATTTTGCTATAATATCTTC
>CAZDXM010000156.1:0-1701 GCA_964509535.1 uncultured Thermodesulfovibrio sp.
CCTGTACTTGGAGTCCTTTATTTTAAATTTGTCGGACAATAACCTGTTAAAATATTTAAATGAAATTCAAAATTCTCAGGAAAGATGGATTGGCTCGCACAGCAGTAATTGAAACTCAAAGAGGTGTTGTTTATACACCAGCTTTTATGCCTGTTGGAACAAATGGAACAGTTAAAGCAATGACACCAGAAGAAATAAAAGAAATGGGATATGAAATAATTCTATCAAACACATATCATCTTTATCTAAGGCCCGGGCACGAGACAATAAAAAAACTTGGTGGAATTCATAGATTCATTCACTGGCATGGTCCAATTCTTACAGACAGTGGCGGCTTTCAGATTTACAGTCTTGCATCTTTAAGAAAAATCAGCATTGAAGGAGTTGAATTTCGTTCCCACCTTGATGGCTCTCTTCATTTTATAACTCCTGAAAAGGCTATAGAGATTCAGATTGCCTTAGGCTCTGACATAATGATGGCTCTTGATGAATGTATTTCTTATCCTGTAGAAAGACAATATGTTGAAAAATCTTTAACACTTACAACAGAATGGGCAAAAAGATGTAAAGAGCATTTTGAATTGCATAAGACTAATCAGGCTTTGTTTGGAATAATTCAAGGTGGCATTTTCTCTGACCTTAGAGAGAAAGCTTTGCAGGAATTGATTAAAATAGATTTTGATGGATATGCTATCGGTGGATTATCTGTAGGAGAACCAAAGGAAGATATGTATAAAGTTGTTAAAGAAGTTGCACCATTAATGCCTGAAAATAAGCCCCGTTATCTTATGGGAGTTGGAGAGCTTATTGATATTATTCATGCCGTTGAGAATGGAATTGATATGTTTGACTGTGTTATACCAACAAGAAATGCAAGAAACGGAACACTTTTTACATCTCAGGGACGCATAAGCATAAAAAGAAGTGAATTTAAAGAGGATTCATCACCTCTTGATCCAGAGTGTGACTGTTATACATGCAGAAACTATACAAGGGCATTTTTAAGACATCTTTACATGTGCAGAGAAATTCTTTCAATGAGGCTTAATACAATTCATAATCTTTACTTTTACTGCAGATTCTTTGAAAAAATGAGACAGGCTATAGCTCAGAGAAGATTTCAGGATTTTAAAAAAGAGTGGATACCTGTGCTTGAGAAAAACTTCTCTCAGGAGCTAAGTGACTTCCATCACAGCTTGGAGAACTACTAAGCTCTGGGAAACCCTCTCTACATGAAGAAAATGTTAAAGAAAGAGAATCACAGATTTGTCTTACTTTAATCATCAAATCTTTTCTTAAAGGCTCTGGTAGATAGCAGGAGTTTGAAATTTTCGTTCCTTCTTTAAAATAAAGTTTTTTAATTTTTTCAGCAATATCTGGAAAAGCCTGAGATATCCTCTTCCAGCTATCCCATCTTGGTTTAAATGTGCTCGCTGTGATATGCCTGGCACCGCAGTTTTTTGCTTCTTTCAAGATTGCCTCAATTTCCTCTTCATTTAGTACAGGGATAATGGGGTCAAGCCTTATACCAACAGGTATTTCCCCCTTACTCAACCTTTCAACTGCCTTAAGTCTTTCAACTGATGAAGGAGCATTTGGTTCAAGTTTTTTATCGTATTTTAAAGTTGTTACAGTAAATGTTACGCATGAAGACATCTCTTTAAGTAAATCTGTGTCTCTTAAAACTATATTACTTTTTGT
>CAZDXM010000157.1:0-1610 GCA_964509535.1 uncultured Thermodesulfovibrio sp.
AATATCACCAAAGGTGACAAAATGGCATTTTTTAATGGTGATAAGAATATTGGGCTTATAGCTGTATTTTTTGATAATAAGTACTGGGTAAAAACAACAGAAGGATGGAAAAACATTGGGAAAAGAGAAGCTGAAAATAAAGGTTTTCAAGTAATTGAATCTGGAAGGTCATATAAATATGCTAAATTTATTAACAGATGGAATCCTAATTTTAGTAAACCTTTAGGTGATAAAATGGAAATAATCCCTTTAAACAATCCTTCGAATTCTAAGAATCTTAAAATACAGGTTTTACTGGACAAAAAACCTCTCATTAATGCACCTATCTTCTTAGATGCTGAACATGAAGAGAGGAGCAAAACTGATTCACGAGGTTTTGCAGAGATTCAATTAAAAAATGGAATTAATATTATAAGTACCACAACAAAAGTTCCAGCGAGCAAGGATCCCGATGGGGATTTAATTTACTTAAGAGCCTCATTAAGTTTTATAAAGGAGTAGCTTTCAGTGAATTTTACAACAGATGGAATATTTTAAAGACATACGAGGTGGAAATTGAAAAAGATTTTGTTTCTAATTATTTTTATATGTTTATGCTTTTGTCAGAGTGTTTTTGCTCATGAGGTAAATTATCATGTAAAAGGGGCGCAAGGGGTATGTGTAAGTTTCTTTTTTGCAGGTGGAGAACCTATGAACTATGCAGAGATAGAAGTTTATGCACCAGATGAAAAAATATCTTTTCAAAAGACAAGGACTGATAAAAATGGGATTTTTTGCTTTATGCCTGATAAAAAAGGGACTTGGAAGGTTATAACTAAAGGAGAAACAGAGCATGGGCTTCATGGAGCAGAGGTTGAAGTTAAAGTTCGGGAAGATTTAAGTATAGAGGGGTTTAAAAAGCCCCTTGTTGCCACTTATACCAAGTTTTTTATTGCCTTTGGAATTGTTGGATGGTTTATTGGATTTGCAGGTATTTATCTTTTTGTTAAAGAGAAGAATACAAAAAAATGAATTAATTTTACGAACCCTGCTAACATAAAAACTTTACTTTTTTATTGGCTTAAAATTTTATGGTTTTCACTAATGGCACTTTATATGGCAATTAAACTTTACCCGGAGCAGTTTAAAGATGTAAACTTTGAAAATGTGGCTGACAGATTTTACCAAAAAGTTTTTGGAATTTCTTATTATAAAGTGAGGCAGTATGAAGGGTATTAAGGCTCTGATAATCCTTCTTTCTCCAATTTTCATTGGATGGATTTCGCTTTTTCTTGGTGCTTATGGAGTTACACCTCTGATGGTTTTAAAAATTTTATTGAATGAAACTCTGCATATATTTGAAATCGGTGATATTCCAGAAAGGTCAATAATCATTGATATAAGACTTCCAAGAGTTATACTTGCAGGGATTGTTGGAGCCTGTCTTTCTGGTGCAGGAGTAACCCTTCAGGGAATATTCAGAAACCCCCTTGTTGACCCTTTTATCTTAGGTATTTCAGCAGGAGCTGCCTTTGGATGTGCAATAACCATCGGATTTTTAAGCTCAGTTCCAATTCAGTTCATGGCTTTTGTTTTTGCAGTCTCTGCAGTAGTTATTGCCTATACAGTTG
>CAZDXM010000158.1:0-1939 GCA_964509535.1 uncultured Thermodesulfovibrio sp.
TGTAAAAAATGTTCCTATTATGAATTATGCTGGTCTGATTAGGTGGTATATATGAAAAAGAACTTCCATATAGTCTCAGAGGGAATCTTAGAAAGACATGAAAACACGATCTATTTTATAAACAAGGACGGAAAAAGGCCCCTGCCTATAGAAAGTATTCAACAACTCTATGCACACGGCCCTTTAACCGTCAGTTCTGGCGTTGTTCATTATTTTTCCAAAAAAGGGATCCCTATACATTTCTTTAATTACTATGGGTTCTATGATGGAAGTTTTTATCCCAGAGAAAAATTAGTTGCTGGTGAGTTGCTTGTAAAACAGGTTGAAAATTATCTTGATCAATCAAAAAGAATGCTTATTGCTAAAAAATTTGTTTATGGTTCAATAGAAAACATGCGTAAAACTATTTCTGAATATAAAATAGAAGGAAAAGTTGAAGCGTTGTCTAACTTAGCTGATGAAATTGAAAACGCAAAAACACCTACCGAACTGATGAATATTGAAGCAAGGGCAAGGATAGAGTATTATGATTGTTTTGATCAGATACTGACTGGGGATTTTAAATATGAGAAGAGAACAAGACAGCCCCCTCAAAATGAAGTGAATGCAATGATAAGTTTTGGTAATTCGCTTCTCTATACCACAATCTTAACTGAGGTTTACAATACACAGCTTAATCCAACAATTTCTTATCTTCATGAGCCAGGAGAAAGACGCTTTTCACTTTGTTTAGATATAAGTGAAATATTCAAACCTCTAATTGTGGATAGGCTAATATTTTATTTGGTCAATAAAAAAATAATGCAGTTGGATGATTTTAAAGAAGAACTTGGTGGGATCATCCTTGAAGAAAATGGAAAAAGAAAATTTTTGAAATACTATGAAGAAAAACTTGCAACAACGATTAAGCACAGGTCCCTTAGGAGAAATGTATCTTATCAAAGACTTATTCGTCTTGAAGCGTATAAACTGATTAAGCATCTAATAGGTGCAAAGGAGTACAAGCCATTTGTGATATGGTGGTAGCATGTACATAATAGTTGCTTATGATGTAGCGGTTGAAAGAGTCAACAAAATTAAAAGTTATCTGAGGACTCAACTTACCTGGGTGCAAAATTCACTATTTGAAGGAAAGATAACAGAAAGTCGTTTTATGGAGATCCAAAAAAATCTTCTTGATCTAATAGACCCGGACCATGATTGTGTTATAATTTATAAATTCTCTGATGCAAAATTATTTGAAAGGAAGGAGTTAGGTGTTAAGAAAGGAGATCCAGATGAATGCGTATTATAAAAGTCGCGAATCTCAGGCTTGTTTTGCAAAATCACCGATTCGCGACAAAATAAGAATAAATTTTTATGCTTTTCCGAATAAGAAAACACAGAAAATCGGCCTGTTAGAACAAAACTAATGTAGGATTGAAACTATATACCGAAAAACACGGAATAACATGCAATATTGGTTAGAACAAAACTAATGTAGGATTGAAACGCTTGGAAAGAGAAAAAAACAAACAATCAAATCCAAGTTAGAACAAAACTAATGTAGGATTGAAACATTGTATAAATCGCAAACCTTACTTCGCTCGCTCCTGGTTAGAACAAAACTAATGTAGGATTGAAACCCCAGAACTTGAGACTGCAGCGAAAGAAACCGCTACGTTAGAACAAAACTAATGTAGGATTGAAACTCAACAACACCATTTACAATACTGTGTATGGTTTTAGTTAGAACAAAACTAATGTAGGATTGAAACTATATAAAAAGAACAAATGCGTTGTCAAAAATCTCTAGTTAGAACAAAACTAATGTAGGATTGAAACTGGGTAAAGTGCTGGAAGAAATGGACTTCGATGAAAGTTAGAACAAAACTAATGTAGGATTGAAACACTGAAAGCGAATTCGCTTCCTCAAATGTTATATACTGTTAGAACAAAA